>NZ_PFNG01000222.1:0-2604 GCF_002791875.1 Candidatus Aquicultor secundus
CATTCACCTATTAACCGGTCTTCCCGGAACCCCGGACCCTGGTCTCTGGACACTATAGAGTCTCTGGACCCTGGTTAGAATGGATAAAACTCAAACGACATTTTGCCGATGCGCACGGTGTCGCCTTCTTTGGCGCCCGCTTCGATGAGCTTGTCTTCGACGCCTATGCGCTTAAGGCGTTTCTGCAGGTGAACAATGGCGTATTCGTTTTCGAAATCGGTCATCGCGACGATTCGCTCGATATTGGTGCCCTTCACAACCCAGGTGTCGCCCTCCCTGGATACGGTGATTTCCGTCGGGCTCGGCTTTTCTGCGACAACTCTCTTCTCTTTTTCCCGTTTTACCTCGGGTTTTTCGACGGTATCCAACAGGTCTGCGACCGCGTAGAGCAAACGATCCACGCCGGTTCCGACTGCGGCCGATATCGGGAAGAACGGTATGTCGCGCTCCTGCATATATCTCTCGACCACAGGCAGGTTGGCCTGCGCCTCGGGTATGTCCATCTTGTTGCCGGCAACGATCTGCGGGCGATGCGCAAGTTCGAGGTCGTAAAGCTCGAGTTCGCGGTTTATCACCTCGAAATCCTCGATTGGGTTGCGCCCTTCGAGCGCCGCCATATCCAGGATATGAACGATAACCGCCGTGCGCTCGATGTGACGCAAAAAGCCGTGCCCAAGGCCCTTGCCTGCATGCGCGCCCTTGACCAACCCCGGGATATCGGCTACGACGAAACTGCGGCCATCCGGTACGGCGACCACCCCGAGATTGGGAACAAGCGTTGTGAACGGGTACTCCGCAATTTTTGGGCGGGCTGATGAGATCCGGCTGATCAGCGTGGATTTTCCGGTGCTCGGAAACCCCACGAGGCCGACATCGGCAAGGAGTTTAAGCTCAAGGACTACCCAGCGCTCCTCACCCGGCTCGCCTTTCTCGGCAAAAGTCGGCGAGCGGCGGGTTGGCGTCGCGAAATGCGCGTTTCCCCTGCCACGCATGCCACCGCGGGCGATAACCACACGTTCACCCGGCTCGGTAAGGTCCGCGAGGATGTTCCCCTCTTCATCGCGAACAAGCGTACCGGGCGGAACTTTCAAAACCACGTCGGCGCCGTTTCTACCGTTTTTGTGACCGCCCGAACCATGCTGCCCCCGCTCGGCCTTGAAATGCCGCTGGTAGTGGAAATCCATGAGCGTGCGCAGGTTTTCATCCACTTCAAGGATGACGCTACCGCCGCGGCCGCCGTCCCCCCCGTCCGGTCCCCCTTTTGGGACATACTTCGCCCGGAAGAAACTGGCCACGCCGTTTCCGCCATTCCCCGCTTTTACGAAAATCTTCGCCTCATCTACAAACATAATTTATATATCCCCAAACAAAAAAGCCACAGGTAACTGTGGCTTTAGCTGCATTTCTTAAGGGTTACGCTTGAGCGATTGCATCGGTCAATACGCTTACCTTGCGACCGTTCCTACCCTTACTTTCAAAAACAACATAGCCGTTTATCAGGGCAAAGAGTGTGTAATCGCGGCCAAGCCCGACATTCTCGCCCGGCTTAATCTTAGTGCCGCGCTGGCGCATTATAATGCTTCCCGCGTTTACATACTGTCCGCCAAAAGCCTTAACGCCCAGTCTCTTAGACTGGCTATCGCGACCGTTCCTGGTACTTCCCATTCCTTTTTTATGTGCCAACTATCTCACCTCGTTATGAAGAAAGCATAATAATTATTTTTGAGCATCCAAATCATTATATTGGCCGGTTAAACTTTTGTCAATTGCGATATTGACCGCTTGTCAGATTATTAAAATAAATTTGGAGCCCCTGAAGGCTCCAGTAAAATTAACGTTCGTAGATCGTTTTAGGCAACTTTACCGATCGATGCGTTCTGGTACTCGGTGTAAATAAGGCGCTCTTCCTGCTTGATCAGGGCATTAAGGATTTTGTTGAGGCGGCTAAAATCACGCTTAAATGCTAATGGCGGGCCGCCGTCCGAGTATTTGTCGAGAAACAGGATGAGCACGGCCGATATCCGCGCCAAGTCGCGCGTAAACCAGTCAAGCGTGCGCTGTAGCTGAAGATTATTAAACGCCATTTCTCTAAGTTGCGGATACAGCTCTTCGTTTTCTCTCCTGAGGTGGGCCAGCAATGATGCTTTTAATGACTGGATTTCCTTATGGCTCTCTTCGGATGAGATATCGAGGCGCTCGAGGTTTCCGAACGAAATACAAAGGTCTGAGTGCTCTGTGCTGAGTTCATCAATTAGATTTAACAATGTGGTGCCTCCTCGTTTGCTGCGATTATTTTGCGTCTACTTATGTGATTTCTTGCTCGATTGTTTTTGTGACTGAGGTAATCATCGGCACGGCCTCTTTTGTTCTTAATGAGTAATGTTGGAATTTCGAGTTACGAATAAAACCTTCTTCTTATAGTAGCGTGTCTACACCTAGTACCGCGACATCCTATTTTCTGTGCATGTCATTCTGAAGGAGCGAATGCGACTGAAGAATCTTGGGCGCAGCCTTCTACATGTGCAGGAGGGTCTAAGCTTAGATAGAGTTAGAGTGAAGACTTCTTAGCACAGTGAATCAAAGCTTAGACATACTTAAGTGACA
>NZ_PFNG01000080.1:0-236 GCF_002791875.1 Candidatus Aquicultor secundus
GTATGGGCCAGTTCGGCGCTGATCTATTGAAGAGCGGTGACACCGTCCTCACGCATTGAAACGCAGGGGCGCTTGCTACCGTAGGATACGGTACCGCGCTTGCAGGAATCTATGTCGCCCACAAGCAAGGCAAGAAAGTCCACGTCTATGTGGGTGAGACCAGGCCGCTGATGCAAGGGGCCAGGCTTACTACCTGGGAATTAGCAAAGGACAACATACCGGTCACCCTCATCTGC
>NZ_PFNG01000080.1:260-2783 GCF_002791875.1 Candidatus Aquicultor secundus
CGGTCACCCTCATCTGCGACAACATGGTCGGTTACTTCATGGCCCTTGGAAAAATTGATAAAGTAATCGTTGGCGCCGACAGGATAACGGCGAACGGAGATTTTGCCAACAAGATAGGCACATATACGATTGCGGTTCTTGCAAAGGCGCATAAGATTCCGTTCTACGTCGCCGCACCTACCTCAACAATCGACATGTCGCTTAGCGACGGAAGCAAAATCCCGATTGAGGAGAGGGCGCCGGAAGAGATAACAAAGTTCGGTGGTGTAACAATTGCGGCAAGCGGCATTAACGTCGCGAACCCGGCATTTGATGTTACCCCTAATGAGCTGATAACAGGTATAATCACCGATAGAGGAGTGTTGAAGCCCCCTTACGGTGAGGCTATCGCAAAACTATTTGATAGGCGGGAAGTTGAATCGCGGAACTAATCACTATAATCCTATCAATTCTGATACTTATATCGATCGGGTTTATAAGTAAAAGGGTGGGCCTTCTTGAGAAGGCCCACACCTTAATCTTAAACAATATCATCATCTACCTGACGATGCCGGCGCTCATCTTTCGCGCCGTTTTTGAGTCCAGGATATCGTTATCCCTTTTAAAGATACCCCTGGTAGCGTTGGCGATTGCGGCGTTAAGCATGGGTGTGGCATATATTGTCGGGCGCTTTTTGCATTTAAAACGCCCCACGTTCGGGGCGTTCCTTCTTGTTGCGGCAATAGGCAATACCGGCTACCTTGGTTATCCGCTTACCCTGCAGCTTTTTGGCATCGGGAACCTCGTCAAAGCCGTGTTCTACGATCTCTCCGGTACGGTTGTCTTCACCTTCACCATCGGATTGCTGGTCGCCCAACGGTACGGGCAGGGGAACGGTAAGGTAAACATAATAAAAGAGGTGTTCACATTTCCGCCGCTCATCGGTCTTCTTGTGGCGCTTGTTGTAAAGGGCCTTGGTATAGGGTTGCCCAACTTTTTGACGGACACGATTGGATTTTTAGCCGGGGCGACGATTCCGCTGGTAATGCTGACCATAGGGCTTTCGCTCGAGCTGACCGAAGTAAGAACCTATGCGCTCGCAATTGCAGTGGTCGTGCTGATAAAGCTGGTGGTGGCCCCGATTGTTGCGATGCTCGGTGGCAATATATTAGGGATGTCCGGCTCGGATTTGGGGATAATGGTTCTCGAAGCCTCGATGCCGAGCTTCCTGCTGTCGCTGGTCGTAGGGTTACGTTACGGTTTGGATACCGATTTTTTACCGGCAGCTATCGTCGTCACAACCATGCTCAGCATGATTACCATCCCGGTATGGCAATATCTCTTAAAAGCCATTTCTTAAAGTTAAGTGCTCTCGCTTTCGTATCCCCGGCCCCTTGGCCCTAAAAAGAAGGTTTCCGCTTAGCTGACCTGGTCTTTGACCCCACACTCGCCTGCCGGGGGCTTCGCAGCCCCTTTTGGACCACTGGAACCCCTCTCGTCCTCTGGAACGGCAGGACTTACTCCTAAGACGCACCATGCTCGGCATTCGCATTTAGCCGAAAAAACCAAATGTGGATACTTTACGTGGATCCTTTCGCCTGCGTCTAGCTTGGACTACCCGGCTTTGCGGGATACGCAAAGCCGGGGCAACCACAGACCTAAGCGGAAACCTATAACGTATTGTACAGGCATTTTTAGTTGCTAACAACAGAGGAGGTATTTTATCCGCCCGCGAAAGGCGTCCGGGCGACGGTTAGCACAAATACCTCCTCGGCCCCCGCCTGCAGCAATACGCGTGCGCACTCGCTAACGGTACTGCCCGTAGTGTATACATCATCGATTAACAACACCTTTCCGTATATTGGGCTTTTTACCGCGAAGGCGCCTTTGATATTACGCGGGCGGTCGGCGAGCCCGAGTTTGTTTTGCTCGGGGGTGGTATGGGTTTTAATTAAACAATTGGAGAGCGGTTTATTGAGTGATACCGAGAGTTCTTGAGCGATGAGCCGTGATTGGTTGTACCCGCGCTTGGCTTCCTTGTACCTACTCAGCGGAACACATGCTATTACATCAATATCATGAATAATATCATCGATGAAATCACCTGCGACACCCAAGATAAAGCGGGCCAGGTGGGGGGAAAGGCGCTTGCCGTTTTTATATTTTAACTGATGAACGGCTTCCTTTAGCGACCCCGCATATATCCCGGCCGAGCGGGCGCGGGAAAAGTGAAGCGTTTTATGCGCGCACTCCCTGCAGCTGCCCACCTCTCTCTGGCATGGCTTACCGCATTTTAAGCAGATACTCCCGTCTATCTTGGGAAAACTGTCCATACAGCGGTCACATAGGGTTTGTTTTGATTGGCGGCCGCAAACCTTACACGTCGGTGGGAATACCAGATCAAGAAGCCCTCTAAATAGCCCGACCATTGCCCCTCCTTTAATAGCTCTCAGCTAAAACCTTCAGCTTTTACAGTGCTTTATCTAAGCTTAGACCCTTTTGCTTCTCAACAAAGAGACTGCACCCAAGATTCTTCAGTCGCTG
>NZ_PFNG01000063.1:0-11320 GCF_002791875.1 Candidatus Aquicultor secundus
TCGGATACTGCTGGTGCTGCCGAAGCCGGCTTAGCAGCCGATAACGGCCGTGCCGCTATCACGTGGCTGTTCGCAGCAATGATCGATATGGCGGCAGGTGCTGATCCGAGCGGTGTAGGCCCGATGTTGCAGATGCTTGGTTACACGACGGGAACGGCGGGCAACTACGCTCCGTACACCACGTACAAGACGTATAAGACCAGCGATGGCCAAACCAACGAGGTAGAGATGTCGCTTCTTGCAACGCCTACCGTGGGCGGGCCGAAGTATACCCAAATACTCAAGAATTCACGTACCGTTGATTGGTCAACTACCTGGAGAAGCAGCACTATTCCGATTACCGCAACCTGCTCTGATGACGGCTTTAGCTGGCCGCACAGAACACTTGGTTGGAAGATGCTCAAAGACGACCTCTTTGGTATCGATATCGGCGGCGATGGTGCAGGCCATCCGAAGCTCGTCAGCGTTGGCGAGACCAGAAGCGTACAGTTTGGCGGTGGCAAGGCGCATGACGTAGACAGCGTCTGCTTGGATTGCCACAACCCAACAGTTTGGGGCGCGACAAGCTCGTCTAACCATACTGACACGGCCGGCACGACAATCGATGACAAGAATGATGACCTCTTGCTGAGAGGCTTGCCGTAAAGTCAGCTCTTACAACGTATGACTTACAACTTGCCAACAAGGAATTACTTACAATTAGCTAACGAGGAACTACTTACAAGTGCTTAACAAGGAATTACTTGCAAATTGCATAACACCACACATAAGAGGCCCGTTTAAAACGGGCCTCTTATTACTAATTCATAAGTGCAATCGATATTTATCCCCGCAGATAGGTCGGCACCAGCTTGGTTGCCTTCTGCGCCAGCTCTGCCAGAAACTCACCGGTGTAGGGTTGTATAGCGCCTGCGTCGGCGGCCATTACTGTTTTTGGATTGAACTGCTGTAAGAAATAGCGCCTTGCCCCCGCATCATGCAGGTAGTTTGCGATAGCAAGCACATCTTCCCTCTCGACAAAGCCCGGCACGACCGTAGTTCTAAATTCCACCTCAAGCACGCCTTCTTTTTCGGCCCGTGAAAGGATCCCGATACTCTCCTTGGCTTTTTCGGCGAGGTCTTGGTTTTGTACCGCCGTCGCAGCGGGATATTTATCAAAGCCGGTTTTTATATCCATTGCGACCGCGTCCACAAGACCCTCGCTCAAAAGCTGTCTAAGAACAGCGGGTCGCGTTCCATTCGTATCGAGCTTTATCTTGAGCCCAAGGTTCCTTATAAAGCGCATGAGATCCGCCAGATTGGGGTTTATCGTCGGCTCGCCGCCGGTGATACAGATACCGTCGATCCATCCTTCTTTTGAGGTCAACGCTTCCAATATCATCTCGGGGGTTATTTCGGGGAGGCTCTCGTGTTCCAATACCAGTGCGGAGTTATGACAAAACGGGCAGCGCAAATTGCAACCGCCCGTGAAAATCGTCATCACCAAATGGCCTTCCCAGTCGAGCATACTAAGCGGTAGAAGTCCCTTAACGCCGAACGTGCTCATGCCTAATTCACTAACCGGTGTTTTCCCCATTACAGCCATTTTTCAATCTCCTGCCTACTCGGAACCTCTCCCCTCCACGAAATCACCTCGTTGCCGCTCTCATTGGTTACGATGATGGATGGCGTCGACATCACCCCGTAGAAGGCGGCCTCGGCCAGTCCATCCACATCGTCAAGGTTAAAAAGCTCTGCTTTTTGGCTATCGGCTACCGCCGCTTTTGCAGCAGGACATTTAGGACAATCGGTTTTCCAAAATACTTTTACTACCTCTGCCATTTACTGCTTTCCTCCAGTGTTATCTATCCATTACTGTAACTACTAAAATATCGCTTGCTATATGGAGATTGATTCTAACACCCATATCCGTTGCCTGAGACGCTTGTCTCGGCGATCAGGCCGGTTCTGATTCTGTCCACAAGCTCGCCGGTTTTGCCCTTGTTCCAGGCTGTGACCTTGGAGTAGTAGCCGACGATCCTGGTGATCCCGTAGACGTCCTCAGACCCGCAGGTTGGGCACGCCTCGGAAAGCCCGCGCGAGGTGCGCCTGCAGGCTTCGCAAACGGTAAACTCGGGGCTGAACGCGATCTGCTCGGCGTGCGTCGTTCTGAACGTCTTAAGGACGAAGTTCTCGATCGATTTCGGTGAAGGCTCTTTCTCGCCCAGCCATATATGTATAATGGCACCGGCCTCTATCAGCGGGTGGAACAGGCTTTGCTTTTTCACCCGGTCTACGTAATCGACGTCGGCCTCGACCGAGATATGGATGCTATTGGTGTAATAATATTCGTCGGTGTCAAGGTTGCCCTTGATCACGCGCTTGGTTTGCTCGGGGTAGTATTTCATATCGAGTTTGGCGAGACGGTAGCCGGACGATTCCGCCGGGGACTCCTCGAGGACCATCTTCACACCGTACTGTTCGGAAAGCTGCCTGGCCTTCAGATTCATATGCGAGATAACCTTAAGGCCGAATTTAAGCGCCTCGTCGGATTCGTGCAGCTGCATCCCCTTGTGCGTCTGGATCATCTCGTTGAGGCCCAGAATGCCGCAGAGATATGTCAGCCTGTCCATCCTGAGGTACGGCTCGCCGTCTCTGGATTGAGAGAGCATCCCAAGCGGCCCGCCTGTTCCAAGCTCCATCAACTCACCGATAAAGGCTTTCTTTTGGACGTGTGCCTTGGCGACAAGCTCCATCGTCCTATTAATCTCTGCAAACAGCAGCTCGTCGTTGCCCATCGCTTTGTAGGCTATCCTCGGCAGGTTTATCGTTACATTCTGCAGGGCCGAGAACCTCATCTTCTCCGGTTCTAAAGCCTCGTCGAGATCCTGCTCTCCGAGTTTTAACTTCAGGCGGCAGCACTGGCTGACGGTGACCTCATCCCCGCGGTCGAACACGAAGTACGTGATGCCCTGTTTCGATGCGACGAGGCTTGCCAGCTCAAGAAATTCCTGCCAGCCCTCGGTTCTAAAGAAATCCTCGTTGATATGTAAAAGCGGTTTAGGAAACACGAACGTCTTGCCGTTTGCGTCACCCTCGAGGTAGATCTCAAACATCGCCTTAACGAACGCCTGGGCTTCTTTCTCGTACGCACTATATGTCTTGCCGGTATACTTCCCTCCCGGACCTATTGCCGGTGTTTCGGCGAAATGTCTCGGGATGTTCCAGTACAGGTTAAAATCGGTAAACGTTACCTGCGAGCCGCGCGCTCCCGCGAGCTGGTTGAACTCATAGATGAGCATCTGCGCAAGCTGCTTGATCTGTTCGTAAGTCTTATCTATCAGGTATGGGGCGAAGAACATGTTTACGGCTTCCCAGCCGACCGCGCCGGCGTAGTGCGCCTGCAGGCTTGAGGCCATCTTGACCATGTGCCCGATTAGAACCTCCGGGTGTTTGGCCGGCTTTGACGTGCTGGTTATATTGGGAAGGGATAACCCGTATTTCTTTATATATTCAAGCGAGTGACCGCCGCAGTAAGGACGAATTATAAAGCCTAGATCATGTAGGTGAATGTCTCCCATGAGATGAGCGAGCGCGACGTCTTCGCTGAATACCTTACGAAGCGCAAACTCTTTAAGAATAGTTTCGGCAATCGTTAGATTAATCGATTCCGGGTTATGAGTGGTGTTACTGTTTTCCTTGTTCGCGTTCTTGATGATTTCCTCGACGTCGTACATCGGCAGGCCGAGGTTGGAGTGCTTCTTGTGCATTATTGTAAGGTTGCGCTGCAACAGCTCAAGGTCGACAAGCTCGCGGATGATGCTGGTCGTAATCGAGCTGAAGTTGCTCTCGAAGAGCTTCTTCTCGACAGCGGTTGCGATTTCTGTGGCAAGACTCTCGCCCGCGCCTGTTTCCTTGATGAGCGAGTTTACGATTTTAGCCTTATCCCAGATGTTGATTTCAGACTTTGATGTGGTGCTGACCATAAGAGCGATGTCTGTTGCGTTTCCCTCCTCGCGGAAGGTTCTAACTACGTTGATGATCCTGTTTGGTCCGGCCTTACTTTCTCCTTCAATTTCAACTTCAGTTTCTGAATCTGCGGCAATCATGAAATCGGACATGCTATGCCTAAACCTCCTCTTACTACTTACCCAACTGCTACATTAACTACTGTTGTTTTAACTCGCCTTGCCTCTGCTTGATATACGTATGTTGCTACTGAACTTTGATAGGCTGCTCTGATTTACAAATACTATGACCGGTATGAAATTACTGCGATTACGATTATAGGCTTCGACCTCTGCTTCAACTTCGGCTATTTTAGATTCTTCAACTCCTGCGTGAACTCTTCCAGGTCTTTAAACTCCTTGTAAACAGAGGCAAAGCGAATATAAGCTACTTTATCTACTTGCCTTAATACTTTGAGGACTCGATCGCCCAATTCCTTTGATTCTACTTCATTCTTAAATTCATTTCGTAAGTTAGCCTCGATATCATCGACAATCTGTTCTACTTGCTCTCTGGCCACCTGCCTTTTGACGAGCGCTCTTAATACACCGTTAAGCAGTTTGGTTCTACTGAACGGCTCACGTTCCCCGTTCTTTTTAATAATTGTGAGCGGTATTTCTTCTAACTTTTCAAAAGTCGTAAACCGCCTGTTGCATTCAAGACATTCCCGCCTTCTCCGGGTGACGTCGTTAGTCTCATTAATCCTTGA
Source organism: Candidatus Aquicultor secundus (assembly GCF_002791875.1). Classification (NCBI taxonomy): domain Bacteria; kingdom Bacillati; phylum Actinomycetota; class Candidatus Aquicultoria; order Candidatus Aquicultorales; family Candidatus Aquicultoraceae; genus Candidatus Aquicultor; species Candidatus Aquicultor secundus. The sequence goes on from NZ_PFNG01000063.1 coordinate 4,697, forward strand.
ATCAACTACCTTTGAATCGTTAAAACCGCAGTAAGGACACCTCACGCTTGCACCTTAATAACAAGTTATCCACAGGTTTATCCACAACATATTGAGTCTGCATGCTCAGTATACCACTACATATGGTAGGGTTAAACCAAAATTGTCAGAAAATTTTCCACTAACAGAATAACCGCTGCATAACACACGTAAAAAATTTCAAGCGGTTGCTTGCCGACCCATGCCAAGCAAAATCGAGGACACAGGGACAGTTTTGGAAGCGAACTGGTGTTTGCAGCGAACATACTTTTGTGGTAGATTTAAGCCAATTAGGCATACTTGGATATTTACAGATGCTCTTGAGGAGGAAGACATGCCGCAGAAGCAAGATGCGCTTACACAGCGCCAGCGCCAAATACTGGATTTTATCCTGTCCGAGGTTAACCGCAAAGGATATCCGCCGTCGGTGCGTGAAATCGGGCAAGCGGTGGGATTGACGTCAAGCTCTACCGTGCATAGTCACCTCACGGCGCTTGAGCGCAAGGGCTTTATCAAACGCGACCCGACGAAGCCCAGGGCGCTTGAAGTGATCGACTTTCGCCTCAACAACAAAGGCATAAGTCCCGAAAAAGTAAAGAACGTTCCCCTAGTCGGCAGGGTTGCCGCCGGCGCGCCTATTCTTGCCCAGGATAACATAGAAGACAACTTTGCGCTCCCCGTCGAGCTTGCCGGGGAAAACTCCTTTATGCTTAGGGTAAAAGGCGACAGCATGATAGAGGCCGGTATTTTAGACGGAGACTACCTTGTCGTGCGACAGCAATCGGCGGCCGATAACGGCGATATTATTGTAGCGTTGCTCGGCGAAGAGTCGACGGTAAAGAGATTCTTCAGAAAAGGCGACCGGATTCTCTTAAAACCGGAGAATAAAGCCATGGAGCCGATTATAACCTCGGATGTCACGATTCTCGGTAAAGTCATCGGATTGATGAGAAAGTTTTAAGTAGCAAACTGCACGTAGTCTTCTGTGCTGGCTTCCGGGATGTCGACGACTATCTCTGTGCCATCCGCTGTGTGGGTTTCGGAGACGACGAGGCAGAGGCTGTAGAGCCGTTGTATTATGTCACCACGGGTGTAAGGCACCTTAAGGTGCATCCGAATCAGGCCTTTACGCATGTTTTCATCGATCGCCTGGCGGATTTCTTCTAATCCGATTCCCTGAGCCGCCGACGCTTCGACGCTGTCAGGATAAATCTTCTTAAGCCTCATTCGGTCGAGTTCGCTGATGAGGTCTGTTTTATTAAATACAAGCAGTTGCGGCTTTGAATCGACCTCAAGCTCTTTAAGGACATCCTCGACCGCCGCAATCTGAGCCTCCATTTGGGGATGGCTTGCATCCACTACATGCAGCAGAAGGTCGGCCATGCGCAGCTCATCAAGAGTCGACCTGAATGCCGCAATGAGCTGATGCGGGAGCTTCTTAATAAAACCGACGGTGTCCGAGATGACGATCTCTTTCTTATGGTCCACGTTGAGCCTTCTGGTTGTCGAATCAAGCGTTGCAAAGAGCTTGTCCTCTACCAGCACATCCGAGCCCGTGAGCGCGTTCAGCAAAGTTGACTTGCCCGCGTTGGTATAGCCGATGAGGGCGACATTGTAGATGCCTTGTTTTGCGCGTTTCTTGCGCTGGACATAGCGGTTCTTTTTGACTTCTTCAAGCTCTTTGGTAAGATGCTGGATGCGTTTGCGCATCAGTCGCCTGTCGGTCTCAAGCTGTGTCTCGCCGGGGCCACGCAGGCCGACGCCACCGACCCCCTGACGCTCCAGATGCGCCCACATGCCGCGCAATCTGGGCAACAGGTAGTTAAGCTGCGCGAGTTCAACCTGAAGCTTGCCTTCTGCCGAATGCGCATGCAGGGCGAAAATATCCAAAATAATCCCCGTGCGGTCGATGATTCTAACCTTGTGGATGATGTCTTCGAGATTTCGCTGTTGGGACGGGGACAAATCGGCATCGAAAACGACGATCTGCGCATGTTCGGCCCCCACGGTCTGGGCAATTTCCTCGGCTTTCCCAGACCCGATGTAGGTACGCATATGCGGTTTATCCCGGTGTTGCATCTCACGGGCTACCACTTCCCCACCGGCGGTTGAGACAAGTTGCTCAAGCTCGTTCAGGGACTGCTCGGCTTCCCACTCGGTCTCGGCGCCAAGTTGGATGCCGACCACCACAACCCGCTCACCATGTTGTGCGTTGTTATCGGTAATTTCTATAATGTCTGTCGCTCTCCCATGTTAGATAAAATCTGCGCCGCGTGTGCGGCACTCTTAGAGTATAAGAAATAAGGCCCGCAGACAATGGACAATAGACCGCTGACGCTGAGAGCAACTATTAGAGCGAGTCTTTAATTCTCTGAAGCGCCACAGCGAGCTGGTCGTCCTTTACGCTCAGGCAAATCCTGATAAAGCCTTCGCCGGACGGGCCGTATGCGTTTCCTGGTGAAACGACAACGCCCGCTTTATTTAGGATATGCGTGGCGAAACTTGCCGACGTGTAGCCTTCAGGCACTTTTACCCAAACGTATATAGTCGCTTTCGACGTGCGAGCGCTCAAGCCTATTTTGCCGAGCGCTTCCATAACCATATCGCGGCGACGCGCATAAATCTCGCGCATCTGCTGAATAATATCTTGCGGCCCCTCGAGCGCCTCGATTCCAGCGTACTGGATCGCATTAAATATACCCGAATCGACATGGGTCTTTACCCTTCCCAGGGCTTCGACGACTTTGGCGTTTCCGCATACCCAACCGATACGCCAGCCGGTCATATTATACGTTTTGGAGAGCGAATGAAACTCGACACCCACGTCTTTTGCGCCCGGGTATTGCAGAAAGCTCGGCGCAACATAGCCATCGAACGTTATCTCTGAGTATGGGTTATCGTGCCCAACAATCACCCGGTTCTTATCGGCCCATGCTACAAGGTCGTTAAAGAACCCATCGGTTGCGATTGCGGAGGTCGGGTTGTTTGGATAGTTTAGCAGGAACATCTTGGCATCCCTGGCCGTTGCGGCATCAATGGCTTCAAGGTCCGGCAAGAAATCATTTTCCTCAACCAGCGGAACATGAACCGGGTTGACTCCTGCCAAAATGGCGCCCGTAGTATAGTTGGGATATCCCGGGTCGGCGATCAACGTAACATCGCCCGGGTCGAGAACCGCCAGGTCGATATGCGCAAGACCTTCCTTCGATCCGATAAGCGGCAAAACTTCTGTGTCGGGATCAAGGTCTACGTCAAAGCGTTTTTTATACCAATCGGCGACGCTTCTTCTAAACGCCGGAAGCCCGTAATACGAGGGATACCGGTGGTTTGCCGGGTGGTTCGCCTCTTCGCATAGTTTATCGATAATGTTCTGCGGAGTTGGCTCAACAGGATCGCCGATACCCAAGCTGATTACATCAACGCCCTGTGCTCTTTTCTCGGCAACCTTTTTGTCAATCTCCGCAAACAAATATGGTGGCAGGTTGTCGATCCGCCTCGAAAGTTTCATTATTGGTTTTGCCTCCTCTAATTATGTAAGTAATGGCTGAGGTGATTAGCCAACGACAGTTATTGTTTAACCTAACATATTTTTAGCTGGTTATGCTAGACATATATGGAAAATTAGGGTAAATAGCTGCCTTTAAGCAAAACCTTTAAGCATTAAAAAATCGATATTTAAATGATATCGATGGTGCCGGTAAACACCCTGGTGGCAGGGCCTTCCAGGATGATATGGTTGTCTTCTTTCCAGGTAACCCCGAGGTCCCCGCCGGGCAGGTGCACGGTTGCAGAGCGCCCGGTTTTGTCGTTCAGCGCGCATGCGATAAGTGTTGCACACGCACCTGTTCCGCAGGCCAACGTCTCGCCGCCGCCGCGCTCCCATACCCTTGCGTCTATCTCATCGCGCCCGACAACATGGACGAACTCGACGTTGGTTTTATTTGGAAAATGCTCGCTGGTTTCTACCTTTGGCCCAAGCGTATCTACGGGTGCCGTGTTCACATCATCGACGAACGTAACGCAGTGCGGGTTCCCCATGGACACGCAGGTCGCATGAAACTCGACCCCTTCCACCGAGAGCGGCCGATCGATAAAGGTTTCCGAGTTGGCGGAAACAGGTACTTTTCTCGACTCCAGGACCGGCTCGCCCATGTCTACGCTAGCGCCGGTCACCTTGCCATTATTAAACACAAGTTCAATAGATTTTATCCCAGCCCTGGTTTCTATGGCAATTGTTCTTTTATCGGTTATCCCCTCATCGAACAGGTATTTTGCGTAGCAGCGGATACCGTTGCCGCACATCTCGGCGATCGTGCCGTCAGAGTTATAGAAATCCATTAAAAAATCGGCGAGATGTGCGGCATCCGACCTACGCGCAAATATCAATCCGTCCGAGCCTATACCAAAATTGCGGTTGCATAGCCTCGCGATCTGCTCCTGCGTAAGATAGATCGAGTTATCCATATTATTTATGATAATGAAGTCGTTTCCGATACCTTCATATTTTGCAAAATTAAGCTGCATGCCGTAAATCCTCTCTGTATTGCATCAAGCAGGCTAACCCTTGCGTGTCGCGTTTTTTGGGCCGCCCGCTAAAAACCCATCGTGCTTTAGCTTATCCATAATCTCATCGACGATCTCACCGGGCGTTTTGCCCGTCAAATCTATCCACTGCACCCTGGGGTCAGCCCTAAACCACGTGAGCTGGCGTTTAGCATACTGCCTTGTGCGGGCCTTAATCGTTTCAACCGCTTCTTCAAGCGTGATTTCGCCGTTCAGGTAACCTATTAACTCTTTATACCCTATGGCCTGCTGTGATGTCAAAAATCGCTCGTATCCGTGTTCGACAAGGCTCTTGACCTCATCAAGCAACCCGGTCTCGATCATTGTATCGACCCGCCGGTTAATGCGCTCGCGCAGGGAATCGCGATCCATGGTAAGCCCGAACATCTCAAGGTTGTAGATGGATTCACGGTTCTTCCACTCGCCGTGATAGCTTGAAAACGGCTTGCCGGTAAGCTCAATTACCTCAAGCGCACGGATAATCCGCCGCACGTTGTTCGGATGGACGATCTCAACTGCCGCCGGGTCTTTCTCAATCAGCTCTTTATAGAGCGCATCCGGCCCTTCAACGCGCGCCCGCTCCTCTAGTTGTTTTCTAACCTCGGAAGATACGTTCCCAGACGGAAACTCCAGCTTATCTATTACCGAGCGCACGTACAGCCCCGTGCCGCCCACAAGAATAGGGATTTTCCCCCGCCGCGATATATCGCCGATGACCTCTCTGGCAAGCCGCTGGTACTCGGCAACGCTATACGGTTCGGCCGGCTCGACGATGTCGATACAATAATGCGGTACCCCCTGCATTTCTGCAGCTGTAACTTTGGCGGTTCCGATATTCATCCCCGTATATATCTGCATCGAATCGGCCGAAACAATCTCGCCCTCAATGCGTTTTGCCAGCTCAATAGCGACATCGCTCTTGCCGGTGGCTGTAGGCCCGACGATGGCTATGAGTTTTTCTTTATCACTCATATCTGGTAACTCTGAACCGGTACAGTTCGACGTTCTCGCTAGGGCCGATACCGGCTTTTTGTTTCGCGATACCGATTTGCCGATCGACGGAATCGACGCCTTCGATATCGGGCAAAAGCAGCCCCGTCCTATAGCCGCTCTTTACGATGATCCCGTAAACTTTGGGGTCTAATTGGGATTCGGAGTGAACCGGCTCCGGTTCCTCGAGAATATCGACGGAGAATTGCAACCGCGCCACTTCATTTGCTATGACGGGATAGAATCTAGGGTCGGCCGTGGCGGCCTGGACAGCATTCGCCATGATCTCTTCGGCAAGGTTTCCCTGTGTCGGCTGTATGGTGCCCACACAGCCCCGTAAGTCCCCGTCTACCTTCAGGCACACAAAAGCGCCGGCCCTTGTGTTAAGAAGCTCGTCAGGCGTGTTTGCCGGGGGATCGACGGGGTGTCCCAGCTTGAAGTATTGCTGCAGGCTATACATAGCAAGCCGCACCGGATCGCTTGCTCGCTCCGGTGAAGGCTCACCCGGATATACCTCGGCAACCATGTATCCCACACCAAACGGTCCCTCATACGAGAGCACCTTTGTCTTTATCTCAAGCCCGTTAAAGGCGCCTGCCAGGGCATATATCGAACGAAGCCCGCATTCCCCCGCCGCCTCGATCAGCGACGGATCGAGCTTAGGTAGTTCATTAAAGTAGCCGGTGTCGAATATCTCCTTGATCTTCGCGTCAAAATCGACGCCCCTTGGATCGTACCCGGCAGGGGCTCCCGGAATAAGCCGATGGGATAAATCGCCGCTTGCAATTAAGGCGACCCTTTCAGGGACAAAATTGGACGCGCGTTGAATCGCCATTCCCAGCGCGTAATGCTCGTCAAATCCGCCGTAGTCAATGGAAATCGATACAATCGGAAGGCCGGGCATCGTTGTGTTCAGATAGTATAAAGGAACCAGAACGCCGTGGTCCAGCTCGTCCGATACCATCAGGTCGAGATAGCCATGCCCAACTTTTGTTACGGAAAGGTCGAAATCATTTGCGGCGATTACAAGTTCTTCAACAAACGCCAGGTCGT
>NZ_PFNG01000074.1:0-2537 GCF_002791875.1 Candidatus Aquicultor secundus
TTCGACATCTGAGCTGGGAATTCCTATTCTTTTGTCCTAAATATTTGATTTAATTTGCCCTGAGTTTTTCAGGGGTAACTAAGTAGGGAAATACACTTTACGAAGAGCTGTCCCGCCTTTAAAAACAAAGGCTTGAGACAAGATACCATCGGCGTAAATGCCGCTTAAGAACCAGGAAATCACGTAATCGCGCTCGATTGTGTTCGGATCAACCTTAAGTTCCCTGGCAACTTTCATAATTTCTTGTTTTGTGATCATTTGCTACCCTTTTTACTTATTAAGTTAGGTTCTAAAACGTTTATGATTAAGTGCCACCTTGCATTATACTGACCTTGCTTGGGTTGGGTGGGATCGAGTAAGCTATACCCCTTTGATATGCTCTTTTGCCAATCATCTAACCATGTCTCGACTGGTAACTCTAAACTCTCAGCCAAGAATCCAAGCCGCTTAAATACAGTTGCATTACCGATTTGCCGTGCATATGATGACAACTTGCTAAAATCAATGCCATCCTTAAATCCTTCAGATAAGCCCTTAGCTGCCTCAACTATGCCGCCGCAAAGCCTTGGACGGTCAAGACAATCAATTATCGTCTTTTCCTTATCAGTAATTTGCACTGGTTTGTTATCTTGCCACACAATTGCCAAGCCAAAGAACTTCTTTGGGGACAAGAAAACTAGCCTATACGGGACATCAAGGATCGCTTGAGAGGTTGAAGTTTCCCTTTTGGGTGCGCTTACAAAAACGGTCCTTGGTATCTGCTCGGTGTAACCATAATAATTAAGAGCCGACCAATAGGAAATCGCATATTCTGCATACTGTATTTTAAAATTAGGGTTACTGACATGAGCCCTTGCTGGTACGGTTGAAGACCCTGACACACTGGCAGATGCCAACACAAAAGAATCCTCACTCCACATATCTGGCGATTCTGCTTCAAGTGGAACCATGAGGTACTTACCACCCTTTAGACGAATTAACCATCCAGACCGCACAAGCCTGCTTAAAAGCTGCCTCAAGGCATCATAGCTCTTTTCAGGAAGAACATATTGTGCGTCTTCCACAGTAAAGGTAGTTTTATTTATCGCGCTTAGTTTAGAGAGTAACTTTGATCCTGATTTTCCTAACGTCCTAATTTCGTTCATTATGATAATTCCTTCATAATTTGTATCGTTATATGTCACATATTATGAACATTTTATTATTGTCGTCAAGAGTTTTGTTTGTTTTACTACTTCTTGGATCTAATTGGATTAAATTTGCGAGGATCTACGGCCAAAAAAGCCTATTCTAATTTTAGGTGTCATATTAGAATGGTAGAGCTTGCTATTCTAATTCATGCCGGGTTTTTGGAATAAATCAAGTGTGCGTATTCCGACGATTTCGGCCACCGATTCCGATTTATTCCGGCCACTTTCGGAGCAAAGCGACGCTGTCTGTTTCAATGATTTACTAGTGGCCGGAATCAGTCAAGGGCACGTCTAATTTTCGCATGGATCCTCCCTTCAAATTGATCTTGTACGAGTTGTGAACGATGCGATCTAAGACAAGCGTCGGCAATGGTTGGGCTTGCCACCACATCGTGCCATTTATCAACCGGTACCTGGCTTGCCATTATCGTTGATCTAACTTTGTACCGATCCTCGATTACCTCCAACATATCTCTTCTTTCCGAATCCGAAAGAGTGTTTAGCCCCCAGTCGTCGATTACCAGAAGATCCGTTTTGGCCAGTTTGTTAAGTAATTTTACAAAAGATCCATCGGCTCTTGCCATCTTTAGTTCGTTTAGAAGCCTCGGGGTACGATAATAGATGGCGCAGTATCCCTGCCTGCAAGCGGCATTTCCCAGAGCACAGGCGATGTAGGTCTTACCCACCCCGGTTGGACCGACAATTATTGTATTGTAGTGTTTTTCTATCCAGGCGCAATTTGCCAAAGAGAGAATAAATCCTTTATCGAGTCCGCGCTTTGCCCTAAAGTCGATGTCTTCAATGTGACCAGGTCAACTTGCCTGATTACAGGGTTAAGCAGCTGACAGAGCTATTTCAAGAAGAGATCATCGATAGACAAAGCAAACATGCTCACGAGAAGCAATTCATCATGGATAAACTAAATAAGCTCAATAACAAACGGACTAAGCTACTCGAACGCCTACTGTGCAGAGGCGATATCCCTAAAGCTCCTTAGCGCTGAGCAACAGAAAATTGACGACGAAGAAGCAACACTTGAAACCAGGCTTGAAATCCTTAAAACCGGTCTGGATCAATTTGAGCTGGTGCTGAATAAAGCTATTATGATGGCGAGCTCTTGTTACCTTGCATACATGAAAGCAAATCCTATCAAGAGAAGACAACTAAACCAGGCATTCTTTAAGAGTATTTCCATAAAAGAAAAGAAGATCGAAGAAGTCGTTTATACCGACCTTTTCGATCTCCTCTTCCGTTCGAGTTCGAATAAGAACTCATTGGTAGCGGGGACAGGATTTGAACCTGTGACCTTCGGGTTATGAGCCCGACGAGCTACCGGACTGCTCCACC
>NZ_PFNG01000131.1:0-285 GCF_002791875.1 Candidatus Aquicultor secundus
TATCGGTGGGGATACGTCCCGCAGAGGTGTGCGGCTGCCTAAGATACCCCAGATACTCAAGCAAGGCAAGCTCATTACGAACTGTGGCCGAGCTTACACCAAGTTGGTATTTCTCAACCAGCCTTTGCGAGCTTACCGGCTCGGCTGTAAGAATATATTCCTGTACGGCTACAAAAAGAATCGCCTTTTTTCTTGTATCAAGCATAACTTACTCACCTAGCACTCTACCCCGTAGAGTGCTAAACAAACAGTATCACCTGATGAGAATGGATGTCAAGGAAGGAG
>NZ_PFNG01000131.1:326-2730 GCF_002791875.1 Candidatus Aquicultor secundus
CAAGAAGACTTCTTGGCAAGATAGTGTAGCTTTTAGAGCTAGGATTCTCGGATTGGCTTACAACCGATGCCATATTTAGCTTTACGCAAATGGGGATCAAGTGCTTGATCCCCATTTCATGCCTATTAATAGTATCTCTTGCTAATTATTTTAAGTATACCAACTATCATCCCATCTGCTTGGGCTCTGGTAATTGATGCAGCTAAATTAAACATAGGTATTTAATATGCGCTAACTATCTGCCTTGCTAAGACCTTTAATCTTTGCGTTCAAATCAAAGCTTTGCTCCCTTGCCCAGTTTAGATAGAGAACGCCTTCGCTGTAATCGTCATACTTGCTAAAATAGACTAGTAGCTTCGTACCCTTAACAGGAAGTAGTTGGAGCCAATATGTACTGCCGACATTTACCGGCATTGGTTTATCCCAAGTAACCGTTGTCTCGCCATAATTATTAACCGCCGTCTCTTTGTATGTTCCAACCAACTTAGTTTGCGCTTCGTCGGAGAATATCTTTACGTGCACCTTTCCTCCAGGGGCATTGTTTAACCAGGTAGCCGCATTAAAAGCAACGCTCTTGATGAAAGGAAGTGTTGCCTTAAAGGATTGAGCTGCTGTGCCATAGCGGTTTTGAGCTTGGTCACCATTACGCCAGACGTTATATATTTCGTCTGTGATTGGAGAAGGCTTATCATTGGGTTGAACCACCATCCCTCCCTGAGGAGTCCAGCTAATATTACCTCCTTCGAAATCACTTCTAGCGCCACCTGTTACATCGTACTCATCAGATATTGGGAAACCAAGCCAACTACTCGAATACCCCATTGCCTTATATTTTTCAAAGATGCCACCCATGACAAAGAATGTTTGCTTAGCGCGTGAGCCATCTCGGTGCCAATTTATAGTGCCTCGTTCAAATCTTGAATAGGTGCCGGTAGTCCCAAACGGTGAGCGAAGCGCTTCACCTTCATCTGCAATCGGAAGACCAATTGGATGTGATGGTCCACCTATAGCTTTATATTTCGCAAGAATAGCACCGTATGTTGCAAATGTTTTATTTGGAAAAGCACCGTTTCTATGCCAGGTGAGCCTCCCATCCTTAAACTCTTGATAAACGCCTTGCGTACCGGTGGAAGCTGTGACTGGGATCTCATCCGAAGTCGGATAACCAAGAGGCCCCTCGGCTCCACGCAGCGATATGTATTTCTGCCATATTGATCCGCCCCACACAACATAAGCCGTAGAAGCGCCATCAGCGAGCATTATAGCAGCGCTATCTACACTACCGCCCTTAAAGTCTTGAACCCAGCCGTTTCCCCAGTGGTGGACTTTGTTTGTGGGGCAGCCGGCCTTAGGTTTTCCACCATGGTTCTCATAAGCATGCACAAAAGCCGCTCGTGAATTTTGATCGGGCGCTCCTTCGCCAATGCTGATATTTGATGGGTTTGGTTGTGAAGGTTGATTCTTACCTCTAAGCCAGCCCAAAAGATTCGAAATAGGTATATTGTATGTATTATTTTTAACAGTCATCGTGAGACTGCCTGTGCTTGCTTTTTTCCACGGATAATTCTGCTGAATCACGTTGACCCTATTCCCGACAATAGAAGTTACAATCACAACATGACCTGCGCTGTTTTTTTGTGTCCTGTTGTAAACAATTATATCGCCTGCTCTCGGTGGTTCATTTCCCCGGTTTGCAAATCTCAAGAGCTTCTTTGCTGCATATGTGTCCCAATACCGCCATGCATCACCAGACCAACTGTTAGCATCTATCACATTACCATCATTCTTGCTATAGCCCATCTTGTAGTAATAAAACCGTTTAACGTACTCAACGCACTGCCTTCCATATTTCTTTGATGCTTCCCTTGCAAAAAGCGGCACATCGGTCTTCTCATACAAATTAAATGCATAAACATACTTATCGCCAGGATCGGCTGGGTGTTGTACAAAAGCGTAGGCGCTACCCAATCCCACTGAGAGAAATATGTACAGAAATAAGACCGTGCTTCCAATAAAAATATGCTTACAACGTGATTCCAAGCGAGTTTTTAAGTAACTCATTAAAATTCCTCTTCTAGTCATAAACTTTTGCCCTCCATTTTCTTTCACTTAGTGCCTGGGCTGCCGATAGATGGATTCTTAAAAATCATTGCCCCTAACCTTATCGCAACCTACAGCGGATTCTATTGGTTCAACAAGCTGACCGAGCTAAGATTGCTTTGCGATACTTGTCCCAAATGGTAGTGCTACAGCCGCCAGCACGTCTATGGGTCAAGTGGCCAATTATACGTCTTAAATTTAAAGGAACGGATTTACAGAAAAATTGGGACTTGATCAATCTTGCGCACTCAGGTTCTTTATTTGTTTTACTATCGAGGTACTGTAAATTCTTAGTAGGCAAGTA
>NZ_PFNG01000002.1:0-2458 GCF_002791875.1 Candidatus Aquicultor secundus
GTTTAGATACGGCATCATTAAAATAGACGATATTCAAATCTTTATCCGCAACAAAAAGTGGGTCCGGTATTCCCGCCAGAAGCGATTCTGGATCCTGATTATCCTTGCCTTTGTCCTTTACTTCCGGGTTCTTAAACAACAACTTTTTCATTACTGTAAACTCCTCTCGGCAACTACTAGATATAAAAGTTAAATGAAACGCGGAAAAGCCCTTAAGCGGGACCGATGTTTCTTGCTCTTTGTATCGTCGTCAAAAAAAGTGAAAATAATTAGCCATAGTTCGTTATATTTTTAACATACTTGTTCACGCATACTACGTTGCATAATGAAGAAGCTTCTTTATCGAGGGGGCTTCGTTTAGTACAGCTCGTATTTCAAGAGCCTTGACTCGATCGGCCCGTTAAAGAGGACTATTCGCCGCGAGGCCTTAAGCCCGATGTGCTTGGCAAGTTCGAGATTGCCCGTAAAGACAAACCCCGAATACCCCTTGCACTTCTGCTTAAACACGTCACCGATGGTTTTATAGAACGGTTCGAGTTCTTGTTTCTGGCCTAGCCGCTCTCCGTACGGAGGATTCACGATAATAACACCGGGCCCCGGCGGTGGCTCCAGGTCTTTAATGTCCTTGCGGATAAACGGCACAAAGGGGCCCACCGTTGCCGCCCTCGCGTTCTCCATGGCGGCGCTAATCGCCTTGCCTGAGATATCGTAGCCACGTATGGGGGCTTGGGGCTTTGGCTTTCGCAACCCTTCCGCCTGGTTTACCAGACTATCCCACAGGTTTTTGTCGAAGTTAAGCCACTGCTGAAAGCCAAAGGTCTTGCGGATAAGTCCCGGGGCGATGTTCGCCGCTTTAAGGGCCGCCTCAATAACAATCGTTCCCGAGCCGCACATCGGGTCGATAAACGGGCTTTTCATATCCCATTCCGTGAAACACACCAAAGCCGCAGCGAGCGTCTCTTTTAACGGTGCCTCTAAACCGGCAGTCCTATACCCCCTTTTATGCAGGCTCTCATCCGATGTATCCAGGCTGAGCGTGCAATGATTGCGGTCGATGTGAACATTTATTCTAAGGTCGGGGTTCTCCGGGTCAACGCTCGGCCGCGACCCGGTTTTCTCGCGAAGCTGGTCGACTATCGCATCTTTCGTCTTAAGCGCCGCGTATTTTGAATGTTTCATCGTGGATGAGCGAACGTTTGCATCAACCGCCAGCGTCATCTTTGATGTAAGATGACGGCGCCAATCAATCTTGCGTACGCCATCATAAAGTGCCTGCTCCGAGGGGCAATTAAACTCGCGCAGCGTCATGAGCACACGGTTTGCCGTGCGCAACCATAGGTTGGCCCGGTAGGCGGCTTCAAGTTCACCGAAAAACCGTACGCCGCCGGTCTCCTCGACGACGTCCCTCATCCCAAGCGCGCGCAGCTCCCCGGCAAGAACCGGCTCAACCCCTTTGGCCGCAGTAGCAAAAAACCTGTGTCGATCCTTACTCATCCTAATACCTTATTCCTCGAATTATTTCTTATATACAAATTAGTGCGTTTTGAAGTGATATATACCCCACTGATTGTATGTCGAGCGAAGATACCATTCAAGCAGTAAAACCGCGCTAAGAAAGGTGGGGACTTTTATTCCCCCACCTTTATGTTTCTTTCGTGATGATCCAATGTATACTTGATTCTCTAGTTTCTACTCTCTACTGCCTAAGCAATCTGGTATTCATCGAGCAAGATATTAAGCTCATTGGCCACCGCCGTAAGTTCCTGTATAGAGGCTGCGACCTGCTGGATAGTTGCGCTTTGCTCTTGGGCTGAGGCCGAGACCTGCTCGGATGAGGCCGCCGCCTGCTCCGAAGCCGCCGCGATCGCATTAACCGCTGTGACCACTTCGCCTGTGGCCGCCGCGACTTCCTTGGTTTTAGTCTCGGTGTTTTCAGTAATCCCGCCGATTTTGTCTTGAATCTCCTGAATTAAGTTGCCGATCTCACCCGTTGCTTTGGCGCTTCTCTCGGCTAACTTTCTGACCTCGTCTGCAACCACCGCAAAGCCTTTGCCGTGCTCTCCTGCCCTGGCCGCCTCGATGGCTGCGTTTAGTGCAAGCAGATTGGTTTGGCTTGCAATGTCGTCGATGACTTCGATGATGTCGTTAATACCGTTGGTTAAGTCTGCAATGCTTTTGGTCTGGTCTTCCGCGCTTTCTACCATGGCGTTGATCGAATCCGAGACATGCTCGACTGAATTTGTCGCTTGCGCGGCGGCATTTGACTGTTCGCTTGAACCCTGCGCGATCTGGCCGATGGCCGTCGCTACCTGAGTTGTTGTTGTCGTGATCTGATCGGTGTGGATTGATATCTCGTTAAATGAGGTGTTGAGCCGCTCTGCGGACAGTTTAATCTTCTCCAGGGTACGTTTCTCCTGGGTAACCTCTCGGACGATCTCCATGCCCCCGACGATTGCTC
>NZ_PFNG01000265.1:0-2469 GCF_002791875.1 Candidatus Aquicultor secundus
CAAGCACAAGGGCCACCCTTGGCGCTACTCTTAACAGGTTCTCATCCACCACGTCAAACCTTTCAAACGTTCTTGAGAACATCACCGCCGCGCATTCGCGTATTATGGATGCCGACTTCGCGGCTGAGAGTGCGAACATAACCAAATCGCAGATCTTACAACAGGCAGGTATTTCGGTGCTCGCTCAGGCGAACACCTCGACGCAGAGCGTATTAGCTCTGCTCCAGAAGATGTAACGGAGGGAAGAATAGGAGGGTAGCCATAACAGGCTACCCTCCATTCGAATACTATGGATGTGAAATCGATTAGTGCAATGCAGCTTGGTGAAATCGTAAGCAAGGGCGTACGGCCTTCTGAATCATCAGGTCTTAAGAAAGCCGATGTGCAAGTAAAGGCTGCTCCGCAGGATGAATCTAAGCCCCAGGTTGCCATTGATAACGGCAAAGTCGTGCTTGCGCTTCTTGATAACAAGCGCGTCGTCATCCAAGTCTTAAATGGCAAGGGTAAAGTCATAAGGCAGATCCCGCCAGAGGAACTGGTGGCAGCATATGATCACCTCCAGAAAGTGATCGGGCACCGATACGATAAAGAGGGGTAACAATGAGTATAACAACTTCAGGCATATTCTCGGGCATCAATACCGATGATGTTGTGGCCAAGCTCATGCAAGTCGAAAGCCGGCCACTTGTCGCCTTACAGAGAAAAGAGGCCGACTACCAGGCGA
The DNA here is from genome assembly GCF_002791875.1 of Candidatus Aquicultor secundus. Classification (NCBI taxonomy): domain Bacteria; kingdom Bacillati; phylum Actinomycetota; class Candidatus Aquicultoria; order Candidatus Aquicultorales; family Candidatus Aquicultoraceae; genus Candidatus Aquicultor; species Candidatus Aquicultor secundus. The sequence goes on from NZ_PFNG01000265.1 coordinate 725, forward strand.
AGATCAGTGGGCTCGGCAGTTTACTCTCCACGATTACGGGCTTAAAGAGTTCTCTCACCGCGCTCAAGGATAGTAGCAATCTGATCAGCATGAAGGCTATGTCATCCGACACCAATACCTTTACCGCAATCACAACCACCGGTGCTCTAGCCGCGAATCATAGCATTAAAGTTAATAACATAGCGAGCAACCAGAGCATATACTCCGCCGCTTTTGCTAACACGACCGATGCGGTTGCTGATCTATCCACCTACGCAACTCAGAAGCTGCAGATTCAGGTGGGCAGCAGCGCCGCTGTTATAACAGTTGATTCAACTAACAATACTCTGAGCGGTATAATGAGCGCCATCAACAACGCAAAGATCGGAGTCAATGCATCAATTGTTAATGACGGAACAGCGGGAAACAGGCTTGTTCTGACTTCTACCACGCCGGGTGCCGCAAACAGGATCACGGTTAAGGCAGATATTGACAACAATGGGATATATGAGGAAGCGCCTCTTGAAACTAATAACACGGGGCTCGCAAGGCTTGCTTTTAACCCCACCTATAATCCAGATGGAACCGTTTTGGGCGGTATCGTGAACATGACGCAATCCCAGGCGGCCAAGGATGCCTCATTAGTCGTCGATGGCCTTGCGATAACGAAGTCATCGAACACTATATCCGATGTCATCGCAGGGGTCACGATCAACCTCGTGAAGGATTCGGCAGGCAGTACGCTTAACCTTAACGTCTCACAGGACAACGAGGCAATCAGGGCGAAGTTGACCGCGTTTGTTACGGCGTACAATTCAGCCATGAGCTCGATAAAAGGCCTTCAGGGGACAAAAGATAAAAAAGGCGTTCTACCAGCTGATAGTACAATGGATGCTTTAGCGAATACACTAAGAAACGTAATAAGCAATACATACAGCAATAGCTCGCTTACGTTGCTTGGCATTACGCACGATAAATATGGGGTTGTTAGCCTTGATTCTACGACGTTTGATAAAGCCATGACATCTGGCTCGCAGAGTGTCGCAAATGTGGTAAACGCCATGGCGACATCGTTAGATTCGACCATTGATAATTACATCAAAAATGTCATTCCGAATAAGCAGGATAGCTACAGCAAGGTTACCAAATCGCTGGCTAAGGCCGAGCTTGATATGCAGATCCGACTCAGCAAAACAGAGCTTGATCTTAAAAGGAAGTTTAACAATCTTGACCGACTAATGGGACAACTTCAGAACCAATCAAATTATATGACGCAGCAATTGGCGGCTCTCAATAAACAGGGGTAAAAAGGGGTAGACAATGAACACCACAGCATATGCACAAAACGCTTATACAACAACCAAGATAAATACCGTAAGTAATCCTCTCGACCTAGTTATAATGCTTTACGATGGAGCCATCGGCCATCTTAATAAGGCGATCTCTTGTATAAACCAATGCGATTTGCCTGAAAAAACGCGATACATAACAAGAACTATAGCTATTATAGAGGAACTGCTTGTATCACTTAACATGGAAGAAGGCGGAGAGATAGCCGAAAACCTAAAGGGCCTCTATGTATATATGCTAAAGGAAATTACTATTGCAAATGCAAATAATGATGTCCAGAAGATAAAACAAGTAGAGGCGCCCTTAAAAGAGTTAAGGGACGCATGGAAAGAGATAAGGTAGCAATGTTCGCTATTCAATCGGTAGAGTTACCACTCTACTTCCAATAGGCCAGGTCACTTAGAAACCTTTTGTGG
>NZ_PFNG01000265.1:2632-2871 GCF_002791875.1 Candidatus Aquicultor secundus
TGTAAGCCCCAGTTAAGCTTTACTCTCTTTGTGGTAATATTGGTAAACAACGTAAGCATTATGCCAGCTCACAGCGATGCCTTCTCGCACGCTTACTTTACAATCCCGGGCCTCTGTTATAGACTCTTGCTAGCTAAGGATTCAAGAGGCTTTCTTTTTTATTTATCGTTTTATTCTTTTTGTCTACAAGAAACACAGCAATAATCGCACGGCATTTTACCAATAGTTACAGTAATCGC
>NZ_PFNG01000073.1:0-2450 GCF_002791875.1 Candidatus Aquicultor secundus
TAGGGAACGCAAAAACGTCGTTCATGGCGCTGCCCATATAAAAAGCACATTTAATAACACGATCGTCACGATCACCGATCAGCAGGGAAACACGATAGCGTGGGAAAGCGCTGGGACATCAGGCTTTAAAGGATCTCGCAAGAGCACTCCATTTGCGGCCCAGGTTGCGGCGGAATCATGCGCCAAGAAAGCCCAGGAGCATGGAATGAAAAGGGTGGACGTTTACGTTAAAGGTCCGGGGGCGGGGCGTGAGACGGCAATCAGGACACTGCAGGCGAATGGCCTGGAAGTCGCCGGTATCACCGATGTTACTCCGGTACCGCACAACGGGTGCCGTCCACGGAAAAGGAGACGAGTGTAAGCTATGGCGAGATATACGGGACCTGTATGTAAGTTATGCAGGAGAGAAACGCAAAAATTGTTCTTAAAAGGCGATAAGTGCATGACAGATAAGTGCCCGGTCGAGAGACGACCATACCCACCGGGCGAGCACGGTCGCGGACGCCGCAAAGAGTCCGAGTACTATATACAGTTGCGCGAGAAGCAAAAAGCTAAGCGTATTTATGGTGTACTTGAGAAGCAGTTCAGGAACTATTATGAACTGGCTACCAAGAAGAAAGGCGTGACGGGCGAGAACCTGCTTCAGATTCTTGAAAGCCGTCTCGACAATACCATCTATCGCATCGGCCTTGCGCCATCACGCACCGAGGCGCGACAGGAAGTGCGCCACGGGCATGTTACGGTTAACGGAAGAAAAGTGGATATCCCGTCATTCCGCGTAAAACCGGGTGACGTTATCACCGCAGTCGAGGGCATAGCCCGGATTAAGGAAGCGGCTGAATCAGCCAATAAAGCCGCGATCCCGTCCTGGCTCGAAGTCGATCTCGCCAACCTGAGCGCAAAAGTTACAGGCGTTCCGTCGCGCGAAGACATCGATGTGCCGGTTCAGGAAAAAATGATCGTCGAGCTATATTCTAAGTAATGGTTGCTAAGGAGGAATTTATTAATGTTAGATATCCGTAAGCCGGGTATCTCCGTTGAGGAGCTGAAAGATAATACGGCTCAGTTTAAGGTTGAGCCGCTGGAGAGAGGCTTCGGTTACACTTTAGGAAACTCCCTGAGGAGGGTGCTTCTATCGTCTTTACCGGGTGCAGCCATCACGTCGGTGAAGATCGAACGTGTAGCTCATGAATTCGACACGATCCCGGGTGTTAAGGAAGATGTCATCGATATAATCCTTAACCTGAAGGACCTCGTATTAAGGCTATATGGCGATGAGCCGGCAACCATGAGAATTAATGTCAAAGGGCCAAAAGAGGTTACGGCGGCGGACATCGAGTATCCGGCCGAGGTGGAGATTATAAGTCCCGAGCTACATATTGCCACGCTCAACGCGGAGGGCAAGCTTGAGATGGAGATGACGGTTGAGTCGGGTCGCGGTTATGTTTCCGCAGACCGTAACAAGCGTCCTTCCGATACCATCGGAGTTATACCGGTAGATTCTATCTTCAGCCCGATCAGAAGCGTAACCTACGCCGTAGAGAATGCGCGCGTTGGGCAGAGAACCGACTTTGATAGACTGGTTCTTGAGGTCAGGACGAACGGTAGCATTACGCCGTTTGAGGCCGTAAGCATAGGCGCGAAGATCGTCAACGATCATATGGGCCTATTCATGGAGCAGGCAAGTGAGTTTGCCGCCACGCCGGTGTTTGTTGCCGACGTAAACGACCGCGGCAAAGCCCTTGATTCCCCGATTGAAGACCTCGAGCTTTCGGTTCGTTCCTATAACTGCCTGAAGCGAGAGGGAGTCAATACTGTTCAGCAACTGGTTGAGCAGAGCGAAGGCGATCTTATGAAGATAAGAAACTTCGGCGCTAAGTCAATTGAAGAGGTCAAAGACAAGCTCGCACAGCTTGGTCTTTCACTTAAACAAAGTTAGTAGGAGACTGGAATGAGGCACGCAAAAAGAGGTAGAAAAATTGGCACGAGTGCCACCCATAGGAAAGCGATCCTGGAAGGACTAGCCCGCCAGGTAATCGTGCACGAGCGGGTTAAAACCACGGAGGCAAAAGCCAAAGAGCTAAGGCCGTATGTCGAGAAAGTCATCACCCTCGGCAAGAAGGGCGATCTGCATGCAAGAAGGCAGGCCCTGGCAGTGCTCGGCGATCGCGAGATCGTCCACAAGCTCTTTGCCGAAATCGGTCCCCGTTACGCAGAGCGCGACGGCGGCTACACCAGAATCCTTAAACTCGGCCCCCGTCAAGGCGACGCCGCACCTATGGCCATGATCGAGCTGGTTCAGTAACACGCCAGGCAGGCACCGCTAAACACAAATTCAATATGCTATTGTAAAAGGCAAAAGCCTCGTTAAGGCTTTTGCCTTTGTTGCATTAGTATCAATAAACCCGAATCTCTATATACTAACACTTGACTATTCAAGAATTCACCGG
>NZ_PFNG01000266.1:0-2453 GCF_002791875.1 Candidatus Aquicultor secundus
CGACAGTGTAATACCGCCATTCACCCTAGGAGTCATTCCTATCGGTTCAACTTTTGGGGCGCGGCTCATTTCCCCTTCATAGAGCTGCAACCGTTCGAGGTACGCTCGGCAATCATCATCCCATGTTTGTCTTCAAAAAGAATAATACCCGACCAATCCACATTCATATTCGACGCGATTCGTTGCGCGATCTCATTCAGCATTCCATCGATGCTCAACGTGGTGAGCCCGGCTTCGGAGATGTTCTCAAGGGCGCTTAACTTGAGCCTCGCCTCTTTCTCTTCCTTGTAAAGTTGCGCTTTGATAATAGCAAGCGCAACCTGGTTAGCCATATAACCGATCAAAAGCCTGTCTTTAGCATCTATATACTTGGCTGTTGTGCTTCCAACGGTTATGGCCCCGATAACTTTGCCTTCATACCGCAACGGGGTGCCGGCAACCGAGTGTATGCCAAGGCTAACGACAACCTCTGATTCCTGGGCAATGGGATCTGTTGTAAGATCTTCCAGGCAGACCGACCGGTCTTCCTTGACAACGACTCCTCAGACTTCCTGCCCCGGTTTTAAGGTGGCCAGCTTTCTGGCCAAATTCTCGGGGATAGTACCATGAGAAGCTGCCAGCTCGAGGATATTTTTTTCTTCATTAAGGAGGTAAATGAAACCTATTTCAAAATTAGCGATCTTAACAACAGCAAGAAGTGCATCATGTAATATCTGAGACAGATCCATCGATTGACCGACTGCCATAGCCACGTCGTTCAGAGCTGCCAGTTCTTTTTCTCCTCGTTTTATCGTGTCTTTTATCTCAGCATAAACGGCATGGTAAATGAGCAGAAACCAGAGCACAGCTATTAAAACCCTTGCATATATCTCAGCTAAAACAGCAAAAGGGTCTTCCGTTTTGTCGGATACGAAGTTCACAACAGCCAGCATTCCCAGGGCCAAACTTACCGAGGCGATTGCTTTTTTAGCATGAAAATTACTGCTGCGTTCGCTTTTACCGAACAGCAGAGCTATGGCGAACACGCACATACCTACTATCACAAGTTCAAAGAGAAGCATGATATCGGCTATGGCTCTGCCCTCCTAAATCTCAATGCGGCAAGGACCACCGGCAAAGCCGAAAAAATCAGGGTTATATTTTCTACCAAACCTAAAGGTCCCGGATCAAGCGATTTTAGAATACTTGCCGCCGTCGAAATAAAGAAGAAGCTAAAGCTTACTGCAAAGTATTTGAAATAATGATTGTCTTTAAAATGCCGGACACCCATCACGGCAAGGAGCGCTATGGCAACGCAAAAGATAGCGATAACGCTATCATTCGGTGTTAGGCTATGTAGGTCAAGCTGGTTAGCTACCATATTTATCACCTGTTGGTTGCATGCATTGCTATTTACATCATTTAATATCGTTTATTGAAATTAGTGTTTATTAAGACCAGTTAGGATAAACTATCGGTTTGGTAATAACCGTTCTTTATAAAAAAGTTTGTGCAGGATTACCGGATAGAAAGGCAGGTTAAAAGGTAAAAATGGTCGATTACAGCTCAAAACGCTGTTTTGCATCGATGATATAATCGGCGGTCCGTGCGGCTAGCGCCTCCACGGTAAGGGTAACCGTGCTGTTTTCGCTGGGCAAGCACTCGCCTACAATTCCAAAGCTCACATAGTGATTATAGTCTCGCATGTCCTCGATAAGCTGCCGCCCCCAAACCCCTTTCCCTTTTATCAGCGCCTGTGAGAACTCAATCGGCTGCAAGGTCTCGGTCTCGATGGTATATCCCCTGACAAAGCCATCGCCGGGCTTCCTTGTGTACCATTCCTGGGTAAGAGCAAGCCCTTGAGGGCCCCGGTATTGCCTGATCATTTCCTCGTACTTGCCGATAACAAAGTCGGCGGAGTGCACCATCAGGTTTTTTCCGACCATCCCAGAGGAGTTCGCGATTCCCTCGGGGAACTGCTCCGATTTCGAGTTAAGCAGCAATCTCGGGGTTTCGATGGAGTAAGCTGAAACGATAAACGTATCCCCTTCCTGCTCTCGCTCATTGCCTTCACTTAAGTAAGTCACGCTTCTAACGGTCCCGTCCTTGCCTACATTTAACCGCACGACCATAGCGTTTGGGATTATCTTTGCACCATATTTGAGTGCGTGCGGGACATAGGTAACAAGTGTGCTTGATTTGGATTTCGGCATGCAGCCGAACTTGCAGAACCCGCGGTACGTGCAGCCGGGCCGGTCTTTTGTGGCGCTCGATAAGATAAACATCGGCCCAACCGTTGAGGGAATCCCAAGCGCCTCGCATCCACGACGAAACGTCTCATGCATGCAGGCCCTGTAGTGGCTTCGCTTAGGATACGGCCCGTGGTAGGCGCCCCAGGGGAAAAATGTCGGCCCCGACACCTGGTTAAACTTCTCGACCTCGGCATAGTACGGCTCAAGGTCGTTGTAGTTTAT
>NZ_PFNG01000033.1:0-671 GCF_002791875.1 Candidatus Aquicultor secundus
CGAATATCCCGTCGGCCGGAACCTCTTTCTCTTCACCGGTTTTAACGTTTTTTACCGTAACGCCTGAGACCAACCCGTCGCCCGAGACCGCCGTAATAACCGAATCGAGCAAGAAATCGACCTTCTCGTTATCGAACGCCCGCTTCTGGACGATCTTATCCGCCCTGAGCTGGTCTCTTCTATGGACTATAGTTACCTGGCTTGCAAATTTTGTCAAATACAAGGCTTCCTCGACCGCCGAGTTGCCGCCGCCGATGACCATAACCTTCTTATTGCGGAAGAAGGGACCATCGCATGTGGCGCAATACGAAATACCGCGGCCGGTTAACTCTTGCGCACCGGGTACGTCCAACCTGCTCGGGCGAACGCCGGTTGTAATAATGACGGCCTTGGCGCCGAACTCGCCGTTTGGGGTGACGATTTTCTTCACCGGCCCGCTAAAATCGACCGATGTCACCTCGACCATATCCAGCTCAAGCCCAAACTCCTGGGCCTGTTCGCGCATTTTATCCGTAAGCTCGAAACCGGAAATTCCCTTCGGAAAACCGGGATAGTTTTCGATTATATCCGTGATGGATGTCTGTCCTCCAACAACTTCTTTTTCGAAAAGTCGTACTTTAAGCATCGAGCGCGCCGCATAAAGACCGGCCGTAAGACCGGCAGGGCCGCCG
>NZ_PFNG01000033.1:701-7445 GCF_002791875.1 Candidatus Aquicultor secundus
TTTATTTTTTGGGAGCGCCTTTAGCCTGGGCATCTATCTGTTTTAAGTAGTCATCGGCTTGTGATGCGAATGGGCTTTGTGCGGGGGCCTTCTCTTTGACCTTTTGGAAGAATTGCTTTGCATGTTCAAGGTCGTTTTGCTGGTATTTTATCACGCCAAGGTTGAAATAGGCCTGAAAAAAGCTCGGATCGCGTTCGACGACCTTATTTAATTCGCTCATTGCGATGTCGGTCATGCCCAGGTAGTTATACGCTACCGCCATGTCGGTCCTTATATTAGATTTGCTCGGATCGACATCCAGCGCTTTTTTGTAATAGTCTACGGCTTTCTGGTAGTTCGTCTGATCCTGCGTTACTCCGGCCAGATCAAAGTAGGTGTTGCCAAGGCCATAGAGCGCCGTTACATCCTTCGGGTTTTTCTTCAGGATGGCCTCGTAGGAATTCTTTTGTGCCTGTAGTGCGTTGTACTGGCTCTGGTACTGCGAAAACTGCTTCATTAAATCAGCCGGACCGCTAGGTATTGCCTGCGTCGGCTGTAATCCTAAAACACCCGGGTACTGTTTAAGCACCATGAAAAGTGCGATGATGGCCACCGCGGCAACCGTCGTCCAAACCGGTTTTTTATTTGCCTTTAGCCTAAACAGCGCCCGTTTAACACCGCTGTACGCGAATTCCTCGCCGGGATGCTCGACCTTGATCTCTAGCGTCTGCGCCTTCAGGAGCATATTAAGGTCGTTTGTCACAATGGTGACCGGACGCCCATTGCTCTCGCTTTTTAACTGGTAGACAACAGACAGAATCCTGTCGTCGGAGTTCTTGCTGCCGAACTTATCATGGTTCCCCTTCGACGGGTCGAAATTCATAACCCGTAAGGCAGAGTTTTTTCCAAAAGGGATTCCATCGGTAAGCTTGCCGTGTTCTGAGAGTTCAAACAGGATTCTGGATATTTGCCGACTCCGATAGCGCAGTTCGCGGTCGGCTCGGGACGTCTTGATTTTATCAAGCTCCCCGAGTACGATGTCCGGTATTACGACATCTGCGTTGGGAAACGCGTAAACGGCTTTTGGGTTGTAGAGAAGCACATTTGTATCCAGCACATAGATAGGTCGCTTTTTATTTATCTTCGACATAATACCTTCATTATAAACTCTATCTACTATAATCGGTAGTGGTTTGATAAAAACCCCCTACGCTTGCCATGCCGCTGGATAGAGCCTGCGTATAAGCTTTGCCGTAGGGCGATGAAACCGTTACGGCAACCTTTATTGTATATGACAAATTAGGTGGTATTATCGAATTAAGAAAGAGCTGGGGTTATCCGATAACTAAACGGATACACCAAACCCCGATAGTTGTGACTATAACAACTGATTCTTAGAAAATGCTGAAAGAACGATAAGACGAAACTTAGAATAACATCTAGAAGGAAACTTAGAAGGAGATATATCAATGCATGAGCTAGACAAAGAAGAAATAGTAATTCCCGAAGAAATCGCTCTTATACCTCTACGAGATATGATCATCTTTCCAAACCTGGTGGTCCCGCTCTTTGTAGGCAGGGAGAAATCCATTGCGGCGCTTGAGGTGGCCATGAAAGAAGAGCACATCGTGGCCCTCGTTACCCAGAAGATGACCGAGCTGCAGGAGCCCGATATCGAAGACCTCTACGGTATTGGAACCGCTGCGGTTATCATGCAGGAGCTGAAAATTCCTGATGGTACGGCGAAAGCCCTGGTTGAAGGATTATCCCGTATTGAGATCGTCGAGTTCACCCAGACCGAACCTTATTTTAGGGTCAAGGTTAAAGTTCTTCCCGAGCAGGAAGACAAAGATATAGAAGTCGAGGCCCTCATGCGCAACCTGGTACTTCAGTTTGAGCGCGCGGCAAGCCTCGGCAAACCCATTCCGCAAGAGGTGCTCTTGGCCACCTCAAATATTGAGGAGCCGGGCAGGCTTGCCGACTTCATCGCATTTCACCTTAATCTTAAAATCGATGAGAAGCAGCAGATTATCGAAGCGGTAAATGCGCACGACCGTCTTGAGAAGGTCAGCATATTCTTAAACCGCGAGCTTGAGATACTTGAGATCGGAAGCAAAATCCAGTCCCGCGTTAAAGACCAGCTTACCAAAACGCAGAAGGAATATTTCCTCAAAGAGCAGCTTAAAGCTATCCAGCAGGAGCTGGGTTTGATGGATGAGCAGGCCGCCGAGATGGAGGAGCTTCGCGCCAAGATTAAAGCGGCAAAGATGCCGAAGGAAGTAAACGAAAAGACATTAAAAGAGCTGGATAGGCTTGCTAGAATGTCGCCCCAATCGGCCGAGTCATCGGTTATCCGTACGTATCTGGACTGGCTGATCGGGCTGCCGTGGCAGAAGAAGAGCAAGCAAAAGCTTAACCTTAAAGAAGCGTCGACGATCCTTGATGAGGATCATTATGGATTAGAGCAGGTCAAGAAACGGGTGCTTGAGTACCTGGCGGTGCATCAGCTCACCAATAAGATGAGGGGCACGATCCTTTGCTTCGTCGGCCCTCCCGGAACGGGCAAGACCTCGATTGGAAAATCAATCGCCCGCTCACTGGGCAGAAAATTCGTGCGAATCTCGCTCGGCGGCGTACATGACGAAGCCGAGATTCGCGGCCACAGACGCACCTATGTCGGGGCGCTGCCCGGGCGCATTATCCAGGCGATCAACCAGTCCGGAACAAATAACCCGGTCTTTATGCTCGATGAGATCGACAAGGTCGGCGCTGATTTCAGGGGCGACCCGACTGCAGCGTTATTAGAGGTGCTCGATCCCGAGCAGAACTTTGCGTTTTCCGACCACTATCTAGAGGTCCCGTTCGATCTCTCCGACGTGGTCTTCATAACGACGGCCAATATGCTTGAAACCATCCCGGCGGCGCTGCGCGACCGCATGGAGATTATCCCGTACTCGGGGTACACCGAGGAGGAGAAGGTGCAGATCGCGACCAAGTATCTCATCCCCAAGCAGGTTGGAGAACACGGTTTAAAAGATAAGAACATACTGATAGAGGACAAGGCGCTAAGAGAAGTTATCCGCGAGTACACCAGAGAAGCCGGCGTGCGCGGCCTTGAGCGGCGCATTGCAAGCATCTGCAGGCAAATTGCCCGCAAGGTCGTCGAGGGTGAGAAAAAGCGCCTGAAAATAACGGAGAAGAACCTGCATGAATACCTTGGCCCGCGCCAGTTCAGCTACGGCCTTGCCGAGGAAGCCGACGAAATCGGTGTGGCAACCGGCCTTGCCTGGACCGAGTTCGGCGGCGACGTTCTCTCGGTCGAAGCGGCGACGCTTTCAGGCAGGGGCAAACTCATGCTGACCGGCCAGCTCGGCGAGGTCATGCGCGAATCCGCGCAGGCCGCGGTCAGCTACATTCGCTCGCGCGCCGAGATGCTTAAAATCGATAAGAACTTCTATAGCGAATTCGATATCCATATCCACGTGCCCGCCGGAGGCATCCCTAAAGACGGCCCGTCCGCAGGTATCACGATAGCAACGGCGCTCGCCTCAGAGCTCACCAAACGCCCGGCCAAGCGCGAAGTCGCGATGACCGGCGAGATTACCCTGCGGGGTCGCGTGCTCCCGATCGGCGGCGTTAAGGAAAAGGTCCTTTCCGCGCACCGCGCGGGTATCAAAGAGATTATACTTCCGGCGGAAAACGAAAAAGACCTCGAGCTGGTTCCAAAAGAAGTCAAAGAAGAATTAAAATTCTTCTTCGTAAAGCACATGGACGAAGTTCTTGAGCTTGCCCTTCGCGCTAAAAGCAAGAATGGCCCCAAAAGCGCTAAGGCTGCAAAGAAGCAGGTGTCGGCCCTAAACGCTAATTAAAGATAGGATTGTCGCTAGAGGTTTTCAGGGAAAGAATAATTTGATAAGTAGCCAAGCCTTGTTGTATCATGGGGCTTAAGCGAATATATTTAGGCTCAGGATCTTACTGCCACGTCGTGGGTTACGGTTGCTTTTGTTTGGGAGTACTCGAAGGAATTGACTCCATAGAAACCCCCTAATGGGGACTAAAACAAAACCCATGATCCTGAGCCTTTTATTTTGTTTAACCACAGATACGAGGAAACAATGCAGGCTTTTTCAAAAGGAGACCTGGGGAACGAGGTCGTTGATATACAACTTAAGCTCTCAACGCTTGGGTACAATCTCGGTCTAAACGGCGCCGACGGCTGCTTCGGTGAGCTTACGGAGGCGGCTGTTAAGGCCTTTCAACATCGCCGCGGCCTTACGATCACCGGTATCGTCAATAAAGGGACCTGGAAGGCCCTTGTCGAGGCCACCTACAAACTGGGAGATCGCTTTTTATATTTACGATCACCGTTCTTTCGCGGAGACGATGTGCGAGAGTTACAGACTTCACTTAATACCATCGGCTTTAACACGGGTAAAGTCGATGGTATCTACGGCGAGACGACCGAGCGCGCGCTCCGCGAGTTTCAGCGTAACTTCGGCCTGACAAGTGATGGCATTTTCGGCCCAACCACGCTTACCGCCATTCGCAACCTGCGACACCTGTTGGCGGATAAAGTGAGCCGCATCTTTCCCGATCCGCACCGCGACCAGGCCTCGGCCATATCGATTTTCCAAAGCAAGAAGATCGCCATTGAGCTTGATATGAGAGAACAGGCCGATGCTGGACGGGACGACCCGGCGAGGGGCGAGATAAACCGGGAACTCGGCATGCGTCTTGGAAATCTGCTCGAGCTGCTCGGCGCCCATGTGTTCTATCTCGGTCATAACGAAAGCGCCACCCCCACGGGGTTTGATCAGGATATTGAGCTTAGCATCGGTTTTATGTTAAACACCGCCACGAATAGCAAATCCCGCGGTAGCACCGTGGTGTATTGTTGCTCTTTGGGAGAGACAGAGGAGCACGGCCAAATCCTCGCCGCCAGTGTACAAGAAGAGCTGATTCGCTGCCTGGGAACCCAAGACCTTGGCGTAGCGCCATCCGAAATAGACTCGCGAATCACCGGCACCGCACCGGCAATCTTAATAAAACCACTGTTTTTTACGAACTCAAAGGAAAAAGCGCAGCTAGATCAAGAGGTATTTCGACAAAAAATTGCTGTAGCGGCATTTGACGGTATAAAGAACTACCTGCAGCTCCTCTAGTTTACGGCTGCTCACTGGATTTGCCCTCAATAATTGTTTTATGTTAAACTAACTCAGCTCCACTATTCCTTGCAGAGTTACGGCATTAAAGTTCTGAAAACAGTGTGCCGAGAACTTAGGATAGCGCCAAAAATAGGAGGAGATGTAGCATTTTACGTAGCAAAGTCAAAGCATTTTTCGTTACATTCGTTATAGCAATATTTGCAATAACTGCTGCTGTACCAGCGGTTTACGCAGAACCTTCACATAGCGGTACACAAGCTGAATTCCAAAGAGTTCAGCAACAGATTAACAGCATCGACGACCGGCTCGACATCATTGTTGAGCAGTACAACGCCTCGGCGCTTAATCTCAGCAAGACCGAGAGAGAGCTTCGCTCTTATCGGCAAAAACTAGGCGCTGCTGAGAATAAGCTGCACTCACGCCAGGACATGCTTAACAAGCGATTTGCAAGTGTGTATCGCCAAGGCGGGCTCTCTTACCTCGAGGTTCTCCTTAACACCAAAAGCATCGACCAGTTTCTATTCTACTTGGAGTTGATCGAGCGCCAGTCCAAGCGGGACACAAAAACCATCGCCGAACTTAGGTTGATCGAGCAGGAGATAAAAGCCGACAGCGTGCTACTTCTCGAGAAGAAGCAGAAGCAAAAGGCAATGGTCGCTGAGCTAAAGGTGAAAAAGGACAAAATCGCCTCCCAGCTTAAAGAGAAAAACAACTTGCTTGCCAAAATCAAGACACAGCTCGCCCAGTACCAACAAACCGATATCAAGACGCAGCTGGCGCTTAGGAATAAGCTTAAAACGAGCTTTAAGCTGGCGCTCCATCATAAGATGGTCTCACGCGGTGAAAGCAGATCGGGTAGCGGTAGTGGCGTTGTCGGCATCGCTATGAATGAGCTTGGCAAGCCGTATTGTTGGGGCGCTAACGGTCCAGGGTCGTTTGATTGTTCCGGTTTAACCAGTTATGTGTACGGCCAGGTGGGCGTATCGCTCCCGCATTCGAGCAGGGCGCAGTACGATTGCGGCCAGCACGTAAGCCGTGACGAGCTGCAAGCGGGCGATCTCGTATTCTTCGCCCACGGCGGCACAATATCACACGTCGGCGTTTACGTCGGCGGCGGCAACTTCATCCATGCACCGAGCACGGGCGATGTCGTAAAGATCAGCAATTTAGGCGATCACGACGGCTACGTCGGCGCGGTACGACCGTAAGAGGGGCCGGGACCTTTCAGAGTCCAGGGTCCAGCGGTCAGGATCCGGAAAAACCTTCTTAAGAAATAGTTTTAACTACGCCTAGACGCTAGGCGGTAGCAACCACTGTGGGCGCACCCTAGATTCTTCGCTTCGCTCAGAATGACTTCTAGCATCCGGTAAGGGGCTTAAGCTTGTCTCGGCCCTCCTCGACATAGCACACGTCTGGGCGGAGACTAGCTCCGCCACTACATTGCTATACGCATCATCATGCTGTCTACTAAAACCTACTCTCTCAACCCACACTTTTCTGGATTCTGGCTCCTGGCTTCCGCTTTCATTTTAGACCCTCATCCCTAGACTCTTGATCCTAAAATAAAGGAAATGGGTACTACGTAAAGAAATCATCCTTA
>NZ_PFNG01000033.1:7497-18361 GCF_002791875.1 Candidatus Aquicultor secundus
GGAAGTAATCGCCGAGATCGACAAAAGCGGGGTAAAAGAGGGCATCGCTTTGGTTTACGTGCCGCATGCGACAGCAGCACTTATCATCAACGAGAACGAGCGGGGGCTTATTTCGGATATGACTGCGGCCATATCCGATCTTATCCCAAGAGATCGGCGTTACGAGCACGACCGCATTGACGACAACGCGTGGTCGCATTTGACCAGCGCGGTAATAGGGTGCAGCCTGACCATTCCCATAACGGGTGGACGGTTGGAATGTGGTACCTGGCAGAATATTTTCTTAGTCGAGCTTGATGGGCCGAGGCGCCGCAAGGTGATCGTAAAAGTCATCGGTGCGTAGCGTGTAAAGTTTTACATCATGCAAACCGAACTATCCAATATGGAAATGCATGAATTGCTTCGCGTTTTAACCGAGCGAAATGGCTCGGACATACACCTTAAGGTCGGCAGCCCGCCAACACTCAGAATAGATGGCGAGCTGCTGGTAGTGAATGCTCCTCCGCTTACACCGCAGGATACGGAGCGCCTTGCGGTCAGCATCATGAACGAGCACCAGAAGCAGCAGTTCACAAGCAGAAAAGAGGTCGACTTTGCCTACAGCCTGGCCGGGGTCGGGCGGTTCAGGGTAAACGCCTTTAGACAGCGGGGAAGCGTCGGTGTGGTTTTAAGGAAAGTGCGAAACGAGAATTTCGATATGGCCGAGCTGGGCCTCCCTTCAGTCATTGAGAAGTTGGCGGATGAGCCCAGAGGACTTATCCTCGTTACGGGTACCGCCGGAAGCGGCAAGACGACTACGCTCTCGGCGATAATCGACCGCATCAACAACACGAGGCGGTGCCATATTATGACCATCGAGGACCCGATCGAGGTTCTTCACCAGGATAAAAAAAGCATCGTCAACCAGCGCGAAATCGGCATCGATACCGATAGTTACGCCGACGCTCTCAAGTACGTGGTACGACAAGACCCCGATGTCATCATGATCGGCGAGATGCGGGATATGGAGACCACTAAGGCCGCGCTTACTGCAGCCGAGATGGGAAACCTGATCTTGAGCACGCTTCATACTGTCGACGCGACGGAGACCATCAACAGGATCATCGACTTCTTCCCACCCCACCAGCAAAAACAGGTACGACTCATGCTTGCCTCGTCGCTTAAAGGTATTATATCCCTCAGGCTTCTTCCAAAAGTCGGCGGAGGAAGGATACCGGCGGTCGAGGTTATGATAAACACCGCGACCATCAAGGAATACATCGTTAACGAGGGAGAGACCTCCAAGATCTACGAGGCCATTGAGCAGGGCGAATACTACGGCATGCAAAGCTTTGACCAGGGTCTGCTTGAGCTTGTGGGAGAGGGCAAGGTTACCATGGAAAATGCGATCTCCATGTCAAGCCACGCCCATGACTTCAAGCTCAAAGCAAAGCAATCCGGCTTTTTTATGGACGAGCCCCCGTCCCGCTATATCGCATAACCAGTTTTTTTATTCTTCCCAGGTTATAGCTCCGGTAGGGCATTCTTCGATGGCCTCATCCACCTGGGCGCGAAACTCCTCACCGGGCGCCTTAATCACATAGGCGAATCCGTCTTCGCGAAGTTCAAACACTTCGGGGCAGATCTGTTCGCATTGTCCGCATCCTATACACTCTTCGTGATCAACGACAGGGCGCATTCTATCTCCTCCAAAAAAGTTAATCTTTGAGCGTCTGGCAAGCAATCTGTGTTTGCCAACATAAGAAGTTTATTCCGATGATTTCAGTATTGTCAATAACCCCTGGTCCGAAATCTGTTTTGATCTTTGGCTCGGTTCTCCTGCACGAGATGATGCACTCAATTGTCGCCAAGAGCTATGGGATGACTATCGAGGGCATACGGCTTATGCTCTTAGGTGGCGTGTCCCAGATGACAGAGGAGCCGCGCACCCCGGGTATCGAGTTTAAAAATGATCGAGAACCCGGCAACAGTCTCTCCAGATATTACGATCGAGAAAAGATGTTCCGCAAAGGAGTTGGGGCCGAAAGCACGTCTGCGGCGTGAGGCTGAAGAAGAGCAAAGAGAACAAAGGCGTGCCGCTTAATCGCTAAAGGCGATGTGCGGAAAGCCCCGCTTTTCTCTGCCCGTTGAGGGTGAGCGCGTTTTCGTAGGCGAGTTCATGTCGGTCGATAAAGACCTCTTCGTTGTACTCTTCAACCACGCGCTTGCGACACTCCAGGCGCTCGATACCTTCAATATTTTTGACCGCTTCGACCATACCCTCTTCATCCTCGACGATGAATCCCGTGCGTCCGTGGTGTACGATCTCCGGTACCGAGCCGTTCCTAATCGCCACAACGGGCGTGCCGCAGGCCATCGACTCGATCATTACCAACCCAAACGGCTCCGGCCACTGGATGGGGAAGAGCAGGCACTCGGCGTTTCTGTAAAGCTCCAGTTTGGTTGCAAGATCAACCTCGCCAAGGTACTCGGTGTTGTTCCCCAGGATGGGTTTGACATACTCGTTAAAGTATTTGATCTCGTTTGCCTCACTGCACTTGCCGATCATAACAAGCTTCTTTCCAAGCTTATTGGCCACGGACACAGCCTGGCGCGCCCCTTTTTCCTCGCTCATGCGCCCGACAAAAAGCAGATAATCGTCGGCATTTTCCGAGAAGGGATAGTCGTTGATTTTAATGGCGTTTGGTATAGTTGCCAAAAAATCGATGCCGCTGAAGCTTGAACGCTGATACTCGCTGATTGCCACAAAGAGTAAATCAGATGCGAGTGATTGGTAAAACCCGAGGCTGTAGGGCTCGGCCGGCCCATGCATCGTTGCGATAACCGGTTTCGCCAAAAGCCTTGATGTAAGCGCCCCGAGAAGGCGGCTGCCATAGCCGTCATGGTCGTGGATGATATCGAACTCCCCGGCCCTCTCATAAGCCGCTAAGGATTGTATGTTCTCAAGGTGTACGTTCTCCTTGAGCTTATTAAACGTCGCCGTGTCAAACACAGATACGAGCCGCGCCTGCGTAACCGAGTCCCCGGACGCAAAGAGGGTGACATCATGGCCCCTGCGGCAGAGTCCCTCGGCGAGAATCGAAACGACAAGCTCGATGCCCCCATACCCGGTCGGCGGCACCGGGAACCAGGGAGGCGCAATAAGTGCAATTTTAAGCTGCTGTGACGCAATCTTTCTCATACTAGATAGCATACCCGCAATCCTGTAGCTTTTGACGCATTTATGAGAAGTTTGTTAAACTAAATTGTTTAAATATTTACGCACAGCACTTGGCAACGCTAAAGAGCTGGTATTTACGCGAAAAGATGGTATAATAAAAACCGCAATCGGGATGTAGCGCAGTTTGGCAGCGCGCCACGTTCGGGACGTGGAGGCCGGAGGTTCAAATCCTCTCATCCCGACACCTACCTGGGAAAATGGCTTTGACAAGCCATTTTTCTATTTTTGCCTATTGTTATGGGGTATGGTTATGGGTTGTGTGCCATCGCTTTCTAATCCTTAAGAGAATCCGTAAAGTCCATAGCTACGTTTCTCTCTACCAACAACCACTACCAGTATAAACTATTAACTTTATGCTATGTTAAAATAGCATCAAAGAGTAAGTCTAGGGGATAGCGCTGTAATGCGGAGATTTGATAAATAAAAAACTGTGTTGGCTAGGAGTGAATAAAGAGCTGCTGTGAGAAATATCGAAATAATTAATGGCCCTAGAGACGATGATGCATACTTTGGCCACCTAAAAGGTGTTGCAAAATCCATAGAGTTTATTGAACAAGCAATAGATTTGGCAGAGGCAAAGGGTGGAGATTTTTCTGGCATAACCATAAAAAGCAGCAGGTATCATACCGATAAATCATTTGGCTTTGTAATCTTCGGCCGCCCGATCATCTATCTTCAAGGCATGGATTTAAAGGCATCAGCAAATAACATTGTTCAGCAATTAAGGGGTCTTTACAATGCTTTAGGAATGGATGAATCACTTGCCGAACGGGCTGGCGATATCGTAGAATTAACAGCAAAGACGTTGTTGCATGAACGCGGCCACTTAAAAACATTTGGTATCACGGGAAATTATACAGAAAATGGTTTTGATAGCCGGTTTAGAGAGTATGTAGAATACGTTGGCAAAATGAGGTCTGGCGGCTTACAGGGGCTTAGTCTTTATGAAATAGGCGAATGGATTGCAGAAGACTATCGTTTATTATTGGATTTTAGTTCACCATATCCTCACAAACATGCAGCACACGCCGATTTACAGCTCGAAAATTTAGCCGGGGATAGGCGTAAAGCTTTGAAGGAGGCTCTCGGACTATGAGAGACACAATGCCAAAATATATGGCAACCGCCGAGGAATTAAAAAAGGTCAAAAAAGAGGTTGAGCAGAGAGCCAAAAAAGGCATCTCAGCAAGTGAGCTTAAGAAAGTAATGGCTCCGTCTAAAAAAGGGAAGGCCGTGAAAAAAATCTCTTCCAAAAAGATGGGCTAAGCTAAGCTCGTTCTTGTTTCGCTATAAGCCTTTCAATTTTTAAGTCTTGATAGAAACCTTTTGTTTCAAAAACATAACGTGTTAATATATCATCGCAGTTCAGACACATACTTTGCCAATCTTTTTAATACATCGTAGTTCAAATAGCGTCCTGTGAGGGCGACAACAACTTGGCTTGTGAAAAATGCTTTTCACAAGCCATTTTCTTTTTGTGGAAGGGTGGGAGGTGACAGGATTCGAACTGCTATCCTAATACTTGAATTATGCTGCCTTAATTCCCTTTATTTTGCTGAAGCTTCTAAAAGAAATTGACGATAGGATTGGTAGATGTTACAATATGTCGGGATAATTATATAAATCCCGACAATAAGTATCATATGAGATGTGAAGTTAATGGCTGGATCAAAGGTACAACAAATTCTTAAGATAGTTAATAGAGAGGGAACAATAAGAGCCCGAGACCTTAATGCTTATGGTATAGAACGGGTATACCTGAAGCGAATGAGTGATCGCGGGCTAATCGAGCATGTCGGTCGAGGTCTTTATTCTCTACCGAATGCTGTTCCTACTGAGAATCATACGATTGCTGAAGTCGCCAAACGGGTGCCTCGTGGAGTAGTATGTTTGCTATCGGCACTAAAATTCCATGGTCTGACTACGCAGCTACCTTTCGAAGTATGGTGTGCCATCGAAGAAAAAGCAAGAAGGCCAAGGATCGACCGCCCCATGATGCATTTCGTTCGTTTCTCGGGACTTGCATTTGAAGCTGGTGTTGAAGAGCATAAGATAGAAGGGGTAACTGTAAAGATTTACTCTCCAGCTAAGACTGTGGCTGATTGTTTTAAGTATCGCAACAAGATAGGTATTGATATCGCCATTGAAGCGCTTCGTGAATGCCGCAGGCAGAGGAAATGCTCAAACGATGAACTTTGGCATTACGCTAAAATCTGCCGGGTAGCAAATGTTATGAAACCATATCTTGAGGTGATTATGTGAAAGATAGGCAGATCACCAACGTAGAAGCCTCAATTCGCCAACGCTTACTAAATATAAGCAGGATTCACGGTGAAGATTTTGGCTTTGTTCTTACCAGGTATGCAAATGAGCGCTTCTTATATCGCCTCTACCAGTCTGAGTATGCTGACAGATTTATTCTAAAAGGTGGAATGCTCTTTCTCGCGTGGGCAGAAGAGCTATATCGACCGACCAGAGATATTGATTTTCTGGGCTTTGGCGACAACGCCGATGACAACCTCATCAACACGGTTAAAGATATTTGTGTTACCCCTGTAGAATTAGATGGTCTAGTATTTAATACTGAGGATATTCAAGTTATGGATATTCGTGAGGATGAGGAGTATCAGGGTAAACGGATAACTCTTAATGCAAGTCTTGGGGCTGCTCAGATTCCTTTACAACTTGATTTTGGCTTTGGTGATGCAGTTGTTTCTGAGATTGAAATAATCGAGTATCCAACAATGCTTGAGTCGCCTGCACCAAGGCTTCGGGCATACCCTAAAGAGACGGTGATTGCTGAAAAACTTGAAGCTATAGTTAAGCTTGGTATGGTGAATAGCCGTATGAAAGATTTTTATGATATCTGGATGATGTCAAAAATATTTACTTTCACCGGCCATGTTCTGCAGGTAGCAATCAATGCAACATTTAATCGGCGCAAGACACCGATACCAGACTTAACACCTATAGCTCTCACACGTGAGTTCGCAGAAGAAAGGGACCATAAGAAGCAGTGGAGGGCATTTTTGAGGCGCAACCGCCTAGATGTAGGCAGCATTGAATTTAGTCAAATTATCGATGATATATATTCCTTTTTAAACCCAGTTATTTCAGCAATTGTCGCTGATTGCGTTTTTAGTAATGTTTGGCCTGCCGGTGGGCCTTGGAATGACACAAAAAGTATTGAAGCCCCTTTCACTTAAACGCTTAAAATCGAATACAGTCTATTCTAATCCAATTATTGGCATGAAATTACAATTTGCCGGTGTAAGGATTCGTACTAAGAAATACTCTAAATAATAGTCCCATCAGGATGACCAGAGTTTAGTTGCATCTAAAGAGGTTGCCATGGGTATAAACAACTCATATTGCGGCTATTCAGTAGTGAAGCTAGTAGTGGAGCTAATAGATAAGGGAGAAATCGATGAGTAAAAGAGTAGGTTTATGGATTGATCGTAGGAAGGCTGTTGTCGTGGTCGTTACCGACGAAGGGGAAGAAGTTGTACAGATAATGTCGGGGCTAGAAAAACAGCTCCGCCGCTCTGGTGATTCACCTCTTGAGGGCCCCTATGAACCGCTGCAGGTACCGGCGGATGATAGCCGAGAGAGGGCGTATACGGGACATCTCAACATATATTATGATGAAATATTTTCGAAAATTCGCGATGCGGAAGCGATTCTGATATTTGGCCCCGGTGAGGCAAAAGGCGAACTAAAAGAACGGCTTGAAAGCAACAACCTCGGTGGACGCATCATAGGTATTGAAACAGTTGACAAGATGACGGATCATCAGATAGCGGCGAAAGTTCGAGAGTACTTTCAGAAATAGCATTATGTTTTCTTCTCCTTGCCTATCTTTGTTGCACTCCGGTAGATGATTTGATGTAAGCGCTGTCCTTATTGCTTAAAAACTATTGACGAGCTGGGATAGGACGATATATCATATCAATGTGTACTGATATAATAACGATTGATATGAGGTATCTTATGGAAGAGTGTTGCAGGGATGGATCTCTTAAATTAAAGCAGCTAAAAGAGTTCTCGGAATATCTAAAAATCATCTCAGATGTAAACCGCTTACAAATCCTTTGCCTTTTAAAAAAGGGCGAGCGCTGTGTTTGCAATATACATGAACCGCTCGACCTGCCACAGAATCTTGTCTCCCACCACTTAAAAGCGCTTAGGGGTGCGGGGCTTGTTACGACACGCCGCGAGGGTAAATGGATTCATTACCAGATCAATACCGAAAAAATTGCTTATTTCACTAACCTATATAATCAAATAATTTTAGGAGGAGAATGCGATGCAGATCAGAATACTAGGGCCGGGTTGCGCCAATTGCAAGAAGCTGGAGGCAAATGTATTTGAGGCCGCCGCTCAGCTTGACCTCGATGCCGATATCCAGAAAGTAGAGGATATCCAAGAGATTATGAGCTATGGCATACTCTCAACCCCCGGCCTTGTCGTGAACGGTGAAGTTAAGGTAAGCGGGCGCGTGCCGAGCGTTTCTGAGATTGTTAACATCTTGAAGGGATAACTTTTTATGTGGCAAAGCGCTGTAGATTGGTTTACATATAGTCTGCTTGGGTTTAGTAAGACCTCGGTTTTCGGTGGGGCCATAAACTTCTTTATCTATGACATGGTAAAGATTCTGTTTATGCTCACCATCATAATCTATGCTATCGCCATTATCCGCTCCTTCTTGCCGGCTGAAAAAATAAGAGCGATGCTCAGCAGTAAAAACGAATACGTCGGCAACGTGCTGGCGGCGTTGTTTGGGATTATAACCCCGTTTTGCTCATGCTCGGCGGTGCCGCTCTTTATCGGCTTTGTTGAAGCGGGGATTCCTCTTGGGGTAACCTTCTCGTTTCTCGTTGCCTCGCCGATGATTAACGAGATTGCCCTTGGCCTTTTATGGACGCTTTTTGGCTGGAAGATTGCCGTAATTTATGTTGTCTCCGGGCTTCTAGTTGCCATAGTAGCGGGCATCATTATCGGTAGACTCGGCCTTGAAAAATGGGTTGAGGATTTCGTCTATCAAATTAAAGTAGGCAAGACCGCAACAGAGGCCGCTAAGCTTACCTGGAAAAACCGCTCAGATGACGCGAGAACTTATACTCTTGATCTTGTTAAGAAGATTGCTCCCTATATTGCCTTAGGTGTGGGCATCGGCGCTTTTATTCATGGCTATGCGCCAGCCGACTTTATCTCACGCGTTGCAGCAAAAACCAATCCGTTTGCGGTTCCCGTTGCTGTCTTAATCGGTATCCCGCTTTATTCAAATGCGGCTGGCACCATCCCAATCGTAACTGCTCTTATCGGTAAAGGCGTGCCGATGGGAACAGCCCTTGCATTTATGATGTCGGTTACAGCATTGAGCTTGCCCGAGATGATTATTCTCAGGAAGGTTCTAAAAAAGCCACTGCTTGCCACGTTTTTTGCCACGGTTGGCGTTGCCATTATCTTTACCGGTTATCTGTTCAATTTGGTGATTTAAAAGAGGAGGGGTACTTGCATGTCTAAAAGTACGTTAGGGAAAATCGTTGTGGTAATAGCCGTAGTTGTTGTAGCAGCTCTTATCATCTACCAAAAGACATCAAATCAGCAGGTATCATCAGGGCAAGCTACGTCATCAGCACAAAACGTATGTCCGGCACCTGTAAACCAATCAACCGGCCAGGCAAGTCAAACATTGAGCCCCGGCGAGGCGGCACTTCAAGCAGGCCTTAAAAGCGGCAAGCCGACCACGATCGTGTTTCGTACTAACTCTTGTGCACCTTGTAAAGAGATGGCGGCAATCATTGCGCAGATTAGGCCGGAATATGAAAAGCGGGTCAATATCATTGAGATATTAGTGGATGACCAAGCTGAGCAAAGGTTGATTAACCAGTTTGGAGTAAACACCATCCCGACGAGCGTATTTTATGATAAAACAGGCAAGTCGGTCGGCCGGCAAATCGGAGTCATTGAAAAAGACAAGCTCACGCAGCTATTAACGGCCTTGGAGAAGTAGATGCTTGAAACAATTGCCCAGCAGTTCAGCACGGCGCTTACAACAAGTCCCGTATTGGCATTTGGCCTGGCCTTTGCCGGTGGCCTTTTTACGGGCTTTAGCCCGTGCGTGCTGCCGTTTTTCCCGGCGGTGATCGGCTATGTTGCCAAAAATACCGAAGGGTCAAAAGCGGCGGGCAGAGAAGGCTTTTTGCTGTCGCTTCTTTTTGTCCTGGGTTTTTCGTCTACCTTTGCAATTATCGGGGCGTTTGCTTCATATCTCGGCGGGCTTGTATCGCTTACTAATCGCACCTGGTACTTCATTGTTGGGGCTGTCTTAATTATCGTTGGCCTTCATTTCATGCAGATTATAAAGTTGCGTCTAGCGGTGCCGGTAAAGCTGACAGCAGACAGTATTAAGTTTAAGGGCGGTTTGGGCGCGTTTATTCTTGGTATTCTTCTTGGACTTATTCTCTCGCCCTGTGCAACGCCGGTGGTCGCTGTTATCTTAACGTATGTTGCATCGAAGGGTAATGCTGTTCTTGGCAGCGCGTTGCTGTTTACATATAGCTTGGCACACGGTTTGCCGCTCATGGCGGCCGGCACATCTACCGGCTTTATTACGAAAACATCTTTTCTGCAAAAACATCGAGAGAAAGTTGAAGTCATAAGCGGGGTTGTTTTTATCGGCCTTGGCCTCTATTTCCTTTGGCAGGCTTAAAGGCTAATCATAAGAGGATTGGTAGTTATGCAAGCACATAATAAAAAACTAAGAATTCTATTTTTATGCACCGGCAACTCGGCCCGAAGCCAGATGGCTGAAGGGTGGGCTCAGCACTTAAAAGGCGATGTGATTGAGCCGTACTCGGCAGATGTTGACATATCGAATCAACGATCAAAGCTAGTAAGAGAGTTTATAGAAACTTTACCTGATTCTTTAAATACTAATTAAAGCTTTATAGGAGGTACAAAATGCAGACCGATGTAAAAGCATGCAAACCCTCAAGGAGTGGACTTTCGTTTCTTGATCGCTTTTTGACTCTATGGATATTTCTTGCCATGGCGGTTGGCGTGGCTATGTTCTTTGTCGCCCCCGGCATGATTGATCTTATCACCAAATTTCAGGTCGGCACCACGTCAATTCCAATCGCTGTTGGCCTTATCTTGATGATGTATCCGCCTCTCGCCAAAGTAAAATACGAGGAACTAGGCGAGGTATTTAGAAACAAAAAGGTGCTCGGTCTTTCACTGATCCAAAACTGGGTTGTTGGGCCGATTATCATGTTCTTGCTTGCGATTACCTTCCTTCGCGGCTACCCCGAGTACATGGTCGGTCTTATTATGATCGGCCTCGCTCGCTGTATCGCTATGGTTATCGTCTGGAATGAGCTGGCCAAGGGAGATCGTGAGTACGCAGCGGGTTTAGTCGCATTTAACTCGATCTTTCAGGTTCTCTTTTACTCGGTCTACGCCTATATCTTTATAACGGTGCTGCCGCCGCTTTTTGGTCTGAAAGGCGCGATTGTACATATTAGCATCGGGCA
The DNA here is from genome assembly GCF_002791875.1 of Candidatus Aquicultor secundus. Taxonomy (NCBI): domain Bacteria; kingdom Bacillati; phylum Actinomycetota; class Candidatus Aquicultoria; order Candidatus Aquicultorales; family Candidatus Aquicultoraceae; genus Candidatus Aquicultor; species Candidatus Aquicultor secundus. The sequence continues at coordinate 18,256 of NZ_PFNG01000033.1, forward strand.
GATTGCCGAAAGCGTCTTTATTTATCTTGGTATTCCGTTTATCGCCGGCATGCTTACACGCTTTGTTATGCTCAAATTAAAGGGTAGAGAGTGGTATGAAACCAAG
>NZ_PFNG01000153.1:0-2459 GCF_002791875.1 Candidatus Aquicultor secundus
CGGCTCTTTATCTATAAGGATTCGCTTATTTTGCAAAATTCTACCGGCAAGACTTGTTGGTGCCGTATTAAGAATTACCAGATCAAGCTCACTTAGAACAGAAGGATTAGCCATGAAGAAACCAATCGATGTAAGTGAAGCCAAAGCTAACTGCTATGAGGGCTATAAGACAGGGACCGAGCCCGTAAGAAGGATGTTTAATCAAGCTTTTATCAAAAAGGTCTACATAAAAGGCAAAAAGGCCAGCAATTATGAATTCGCTGAGCCCTATTGCTGCCCTAAGTGGACGCTATTCAAACTTTGAGTTGTTGGAGAAGTTGGCGAAGCATATTTCTGAGCTGGGATAAACGACTAACACACCGTTATTTCGGAAGTAACTAAGGGCATTGATTAAATCAACGCCCTTAGTTAGGTAATCCATGCAAGGCATAAAATCAGGAAAGTTTCGCAAAAGAACCTAAAAAAATGAAGGCAGGTTCCCTATCAATATTTCCTAATTTTTACTAGCACTTGCTTGGGGGAGTTCTTTAAAAAAGGCGTCTGGCCAATCAACTGGGCCGGTTGACATACCAAGAAGTTCCCCGGTCTTTGCATCATACTTCAACATTTCCCATTTAGCGGGTGGGAAGTTGCTATCGCCAGGACTGCTACGCCATGTTTGTTCAAATTCACCGCCTAAGACAACCACCCAAATTTCTTTATCGTCATCAAGCTCAAGATTCTTAACGGGTCTACCCATTAGCATTGCTTGGCGACGCCTAAACTCGCCCTCGGTCATTAGAACTGCTTCTTCATGTCCAGATAGCTTATCATTCTTTCCAAGTGCTTTTGCTGCTGTAGCTTTGTCAAGTATCCCTTCTTTCGACATGTATGGGCCACCGGTTGCCATACGCGGATTTGCGGGTGGTGTAGCTTTCGCCGCAATCTCTGCTGGATCGTGCTTTAGCTCACTCACAACTGTTATGTCACCGACAGCTTTTTGAGGATGTGCGTTTAATGCTATTAAAACCCCTGCTGATAAAGCGCCCATGATTACCAAGATCACTAAACCTGACAGGACTTTCCTAGAAATTTTCATATTAACCCCCATGGTTTCATCAACTGATAGGCTTCTAGTAGTAGTTTCGCTTTAAATTATCGCCAATCATCACCGAGGTAGTATACATTGTTACGCCAGGCCCAACTATATGGGCTGTTTGATTCTTTACGAATGGCACCATATGACCATCTAAGCCAATTTCCCGAAGATTTATACTCCATATAGGACGGATAGGTATGGCCCAATGCCTGATCGTTCCTACTTGATTCTAAGCCAACTTGCATTTTCTTTGAAGGCCAAGCCTGTTGAAACTGAAATACTTGAGTAGAGTCAATATAGCCATAGTATCCTTGATAGCCACTTACATAATCTGGAACCACCTCAAAGCTGTGATTCGTCCCATTCGATCCAGGCGCAACAGAAGTGACTTTGCCTATATCCCACCAGTTATCCTTTGTCATTCTTTCCCAGTAAAAACCGTTCCAATCTTCACCTTTTAGATATCCGTGCCAGTAACCTACTCCTACAAATGCTAAATTAGGATATGAATAGCCGTTGGTACCGTCAGTCCAAAACCATAACGTGTGATTATTATGGTTTCCACTCAACGAACCAGGATCTGGGTACCAGAGCTGTGCCCATTCTACGTAACCACCACCGAAACTATCGCTTGCATTTACATAACCGGCTGCATGGTAAGAAGCAAATGCTGTTCCTACTTGCACTGTTGCGATCATAACTAAGATAAGCACTAACAACACTATTTTCCTCATTAATCCTCCTCTTTTTGATAACGTAGTGGTCTGTGGCATCACTATTGGTACTATTCCTAAGTCACAGTTCACCTCCTTGCTCTCCGAGTATGTTATTTATTTTATGTGTACTCTATTAATATAACAAGTACTCTTGTTAATATTTATTTATAGTATTATCGTCGAGTTCACTGAAAGTTATTTTGAGAAATAGCGGACGTTCCGGTTGCTCAATTTATAAGGTCTAAGAAATAATTGTCCAACGGTTACTTAGCCCACATTTACCATCTTTCTCCTCCAAAACCACTTTTTGCCCCCATTAAAAGCTAAAAGCCCAGTTGGTTGTGAGTGGTATGGTGAAAGTCGCTTGTGTAGTGCCATAATGTTGGTTTTACTACGGATATTAGAAACTGAGCATGCCCCCACCGTAGTTGAAATTTGAACCGCCCCGGGTATAATGGAGGCTCCTAAGCTACCAAAAGGAGAGTTATGCCAACACCAAACAAGTACCCGAAAGAGTTCCGAGAAAGAGCCGTACGGATGGTTGCCGAGTTAGATGAACCAGGAGCGCTTCGACGCGTTAGCGAGAAGCTCGGCGTTAACCGGGAGACCGTCAGATATTGGGTCAAAAACGCCCCGGCAAGCAGAGGCGGCAAGCGCGGCCTGTC
>NZ_PFNG01000119.1:0-2341 GCF_002791875.1 Candidatus Aquicultor secundus
CTCGCCGTTATCGAGCTTGACCGATTTCTTGGCCGGGTCGATTGCGGTAACCCTTTTACCGAGCATTGCGGTTACCCCGTTTTTCTCATAAAAGCCGGGGTCGCGATAGCCCATCATGTCCTCTTTTACCTGGCCGGCGAGGTACTCAGAGATCAGCGGGCGCGAATAAACCGAATACGGTTCATCCGAAATAACGGTTATCCTGATTTCTTTATCTACTTTGCGTATGGCCTCGATGGCGCCGACCGCCGCCACCGAATTGCCGATAATTACGTAGCTCACTTTATCTCCTACCTCTCCTCATAAACTAACGCCTCGTTCGGACACATCTCAACGCAGGCGGGTGTTTCACGGTCCGGGCACAAATCGCACTTGGCGATTTTTCTTCTTTCAAGGTCGCGCTGCGGCGCCCCGTGCGGGCAGACCAGCACGCACGTCCAGCATCCGACGCATTTCGCCTCGTCATGGACAACCCTTCCGCTTTCGTCCTTGGTGAGAGCGCCCGTAATGCACGCCTCTACGCACGCCGGCTCATCACAATGACGGCACTGCAAGGCGAACGAGACAGGCCGTAACTCTTCGACCAACACGCGCGCCATCGGCCTCGGAAACTCTTTCTTGTGCGCCTTAATTATATTTTTGGACTTGGAATGCTCCGTGCGACAATACACCTCGCACAAACGGCATCCTATACAAACCTCTTCCTTCGCGTAAACCCTTTTCATCTAATCCTCCACCTTTATGCCATCGGCGATCCGGCAACCTGGATTCCGAGAACATCCATCTCTTCTTTGCTGAGAGCAATGCCTCTCAAGTGCAGCCTGTTACCGCGCAGCGACTCGATTGCGTTAATGCCCATACCACCGAGCATCTCGGATACCTCGTGCGACCAGCCGCGTACCAGGTTGTACAGGCGCTGTGCCGCGATTTCCGGGTTAAGACGCTTCTCGAGATGCGGGTCTTGCGTCGCGATACCCCAGTTACACTTGCCCGTGTAGCACTTCTGGCAGACGTGGCATCCCATCGCGACCAGTGCCGCCGTGCCGATATAGACGGCGTCGGCTCCGAGTGCGATGGCCTTGATGACATCGGCCGAGTTCCTGAAACCGCCCGCCGCTATGACGGATGCCTTGTTGCGGATTCCTTCCTCGCGAAGCCTCGTATCCACCGCAGCGATTGCAAGCTCGATCGGGATACCGACGTTGTCGCGGATCATCGTAGGCGCCGCGCCTGTACCGCCACGGAAGCCGTCGATTGCGATAATATCGGCGCCCGCGCGGGCGATACCGCTGGCGATAGCCGCCACGTTATGAACGGCCGATATCTTAACCGATATCGGTTTTGTATATTCGGTCGCCTCTTTGAGGCTGTAGATAAGCTGGCTCAGGTCCTCGATCGAGTAAATATCATGGTGAGGGGCCGGCGATAAAGCGTCCGAGCCGACCGGAATCATTCGGGTCTCGCTCACCCGGCGGCCGACTTTCTCGCCCGGCAGATGGCCGCCGATACCCGGCTTGGCTCCCTGCCCGATTTTGATCTCGATCGCCGCAGCGGCATCGAGGTACTCGCTGTGAACGCCAAACCGACCGGACGCGACCTGCACGATCGTGTTCGGTCCGTACTGATAAAGGCTCTTGCTGAGACCGCCCTCACCGGTGTTCCAGTAAGTGCCTAGCTCTTTGGAAGCCATCGCAAGCGCGACGGTCGCGTTGTGGCTGATGGCGCCGAACGACATTGCCGAGAACAGAATCGGCGTCTTCATCACCAGGTTTGGTGCGATTTTGGTCTCGATGACCGGCTCGCCGTTAACCATCTTAATCTGAACGTTGTCCGGCTTGCTCCCCAAATATGTGCGAAGCTCCATCGGCTCACGCAACGGGTCGATTGATGGGTTCGTGACCTGGCTTGCGTTAAGCAGGATGTGATCCCAGTAAATCGGATACGGTTTTGGGTTACCCATACCGGTTAGAAGCACTCCGCCGGTCTCCGCCTGTTTCCAGATGTATTTCTGGGTCTCGGCGGTCCAGTTGGCGTTATCTTTAACAAACGGCTTATTGTCTCTTATATAGAGTGCGTTGGTCGGGCAAAGGCTCACGCAGCGCTGGCACGCGACACACTTCTCGTCCTCGCTGTAGACCTCGCCCTCCTCGTCAAACTTATGCGCTTCAAACGCACACTGGCGGACGCACACTCCGCAATTAATGCACTTGTCCTTGTCCCGCTCTATTATTACTTCGGGTAGCTGGTATGTCTTCATTTAAGCCACCGTCTCCTTAACCTTAGCCTTAGCCTTAACCTTTGCCTTGCTGTTATTGTTAACCGGATTTTTAAGCCGGCCGAT
>NZ_PFNG01000013.1:0-10749 GCF_002791875.1 Candidatus Aquicultor secundus
AGTCGCTTCGCTCCTTCAGAATGACAATCAATTGCTAATCGCTCCTTCAGAATGACATGCACAGAAAGTAGGATGTCGCGGTACTAGTACAAAAAGTGCACTCTTTCGTTAGTCCAAGCTGAATCGCCTGACCGCACGGGATCACCATCGCGGGATAGGGATAGGTATTGCTGCATGAGATAGCAATGTGGGAACGCTACGGTCGCATGATATACACATGCAAGAGAGCGCATTTGGTGTGTATAAGTGCGGCGAATAACACCTGGAGACTTTACTGAAGCCTCCCTGAGCCTGGAGCCGCTAAATGATCAGACTACCTCTAGCCCATGATCATATGCATGATTTTACATAATACCGTTAAGGCTGGGCCCAAGTTTAAAGACAAAGGCTTTAGCAAAGTAACTGCTCTGCGGAAAACAAGCTGCTTGATTTTGCCGATCTCAAACGGCGAGATAAGCAGGTCGTGACAGACCGATTGTTTTTAGAGATCGCCTACACCTAAGCCTGGAACCCAGCATTTTGCCTGGGCTGAGGCATCAGCGCCGCAACAACATTACTATGGTATCGTGCCAGCAATGTCTTCACCAATATTAAGTTGTACGGAGTAGCCCGATCTATCAGGATGCCACGTCGTTGATCAGATAAACCGGGCACTTACAATTGCGTAGCATACCATCACCTCCCCAACGTGCTGTATTTTATTGCGTGAATCATCTCACCCTAATACATGCTGCCTAACAACAAAATAATGCTGGTACAACAAACGCAAATCAAACAAGTGTTACTGCAAAAAACGCTAATGAAACACTTATTACAGAAACAAACTTGCTAAAAACCTACTTCACGAACCATTCTGATTTAAAACAAGCACTTAACTGTGCCGGTAGACGCCCGATTTACCGCGTTGTATCGTGTGAAGCCCTTTGCGAGCCGCCGATAAACCGGGCACTCACATTTACTTTGTATCGCATCACCCTTCCCTCTTTTCTTTCTCTTCATGGGTTGGACATTACCTTACCTACCTACTTACTTATTTATTTACCTACCTACCTACTTATTTACTTACTTACCTACTTGCTTACTTACTTACCTATCTATCTACTTACTTACCTACCTACTTGCTTGCTTACCTATCTATCTACTTACGTTATACCTTGTCTTTTGAATCGCCACGTCGCTTTTTTAAAAGCTCAGAACAACGGAAGCCGCCCGGTTCCACCGAAACGTAACCCCTATTTTACCTTCCGGTAAACCGGGCACATGCAATTTCTTTCATGTCATCCCTCCCTTCCTTTTTGCAAACAAGCGTAAATACTCCTATCCCCTGCTAGAGCTAACTACTCTATTCAGGGGGTATTTTCAAATAACGTAACGAAAACTCCGCGACTTTACTGAATACAGGCGCCGCAACCGAGCCCCCATAGATACTCTCCCGGGGCTCGTCGATAACGACCGAAATAACAAGCTGCGGATCTTGTATTGGCACCATTCCTATAAATGAAGCAACATACCTGCCCTTGTCATAACCACGACCGTTAACCTTAGCTTTCTGCGCGGTACCCGTCTTGCCGCCAACGCGATAATGAGCGACCTTCGCCTGCGGCCCAGTACCGTCCGTCACGGCTTTCTCCAGGATCTGCTTCATTTTCCGGCAAACCGCGACATCTATAACCTGTTTCTCCGGCATTGCGGGGGCACTAAGAATAACCCTTCCCCTCTGATCCGTCGCATCGAGTAACAAATGCGGTTTTATCGGGATACCATCATTGGCAATCGTTGCGTATGCCTTTACCATCATCAACTGTGTGGTACATATCCCCTGGCCAAATGGGATATTAGCCAGTGACATCACAGACCAGTTTTCTTTTTTGGGATAAAACCCCCGGGACTCGCCCGGATAATCCACGCCGGTTTTCCTGTCGAAACCAAATCGCGACAGGTAATCAAGAATCTTGTCCTTGCCCATCAACATACCGATTTTAACCATTCCGATGTTGCTTGACTCCTGGATGATGTTTGAGAACGTGTACATGCCGGCGGGCCGTGTGTGCGCATCCCTGATTCTTTTGTGGCCGATTTGGATAGCCGATTTTAAGTAAAATGGGGTTGAAGGGTTGCATAATCCCTCTTGCAGCGCACCGCTGGCAATAATAGCCTTCATCGTCGACCCAGGCTCATATAGATCAGTGATCGTCGTGTTTTTCTGGTTATCCTTATTAACTGTTGCAAGTTTGTTCGGATTGAAGTACGGGACATTCGCCATAGCGTAAATCTCTCCCGTTTTTGGGTTCATTACGATGACGCTGCCCCGCTTGGCCTTGTATTTCTTTACAACCGCCGCCAACCCAAGCTCGGCTTCGTACTGGATTTCTTTATCGATGCTGGTACGAATGTTTGAGCCATCGATCGCCCGCCGTGAACTCTGTACGCTCTGCGGAATCGGTCCGCCCTGACCGTCTCGCTCGGCAACGATTTTGCCCGGCTTTCCGTAAAGCATTTCATCGTAATACAGCTCAAGCCCGCTTAATCCGTGGTTGTCCATACCCGCAAAGCCGATCACGTGCGCACCGAGCGCGGCGTTGGGGTAATACCGCTTGCTCTCTTTAATAAAGCCAATGCCCTTTATATGCTCTTCTTTAACCAGTTGCTTTACTGCTTTAACGGTAGAAGGGTCGGTTTTTCTTACAAGATAGGTGAAGCCGCTTTGCTTGAGAAGTTTTTTGAGGATATCCCGCTCATCCATTTTCAGGACGGGCGCGAGTTTTTTTGCAAACCCCTCGCGATCGTCGATTAATGAGGGACTCGCGTAGATGGTGTCCATAAGGACGGATACGGCAAGCTCATCGCCGTTTCTGTCGAGGATGGTGCCCCGTTTAGGGGGCAACTCTACGATACTTAATCGTTGCTTTTCCGCAGCCGCATCGTATTTGGCGGCCGAAACCCCCTGAACGAAGACAAGCCGCCCCGATATTCCTACAACGCATAAAAATATTATGACCAGTAGAGCAGTTAACCGTGTCTCAGTGCTGCTTTTAACTCTACCCACTCGCTCCTCTTCCCTCTATTAACGTGCTAAAGCATGATAACCCAAGCGTCCACCATAGGAAGCTTCGACTCGGCCTTTGGTTATACTCTTACCGGATACATAATGTTTATCACCGGATGCACTCATAGAAGGGCTAGTGTTGCCCGTCGAGCTAATACCCCTCGATCCGTCATCAAGGATGCGAAGATAAGACACCTTCGGCGCCTTGACCATCGAGAGTTTCTCAACGGCAACTGATTCAATTCTTTGGGGCGATTGCAGTATGGCTTTATGCGCATAGAGATTATCCTGCGCCTGCTGAGCTACCTGAATTTCTTTCTTGACGGATTCGATCATGTAGCTTTGCTGGGATATAATCGCCTGCTGAGCTACGTTTATAATAATACCCGCTGTAATAACCGTAACGGACATCACAAAAACCGGAAAAGGGATCTCTGGTAATGCTAAAACCTGCCGGCTCTGCCGTCTCTTTGGTTCTACGACTTTCAGTTTCTTCTTCGGTTTCGGCTGCTCTTTATACCGTACCTGCTGCTGCTTGACCGCTAATTTTCTTGCCGCTTGTGCTATTGTTCTCACCTCTTACAGTTTTTCGGCGGCCCTCAACCGGGCGCTTTCCGCTCTTGGATTCTCTGCTATCTCTCCAGGTGTCGGCCTTACGACTTTCCTGGTTACTACACTCAGTTGAGGCATGTGCCCACACGTGCAAACCGGCAACCCCGGCGGGCAAATACAGCCTTTTGACAGGTCATTTATTACATTTTTCGCTACCCTATCTTCAAGCGAATGATAGGATAGTATAACTAGTCTTCCTCCCGGCCTAAGCCATTTTATGGCGTCCCGAAAACTCCGCTCGAGAATCTTGATCTCGCCGTTCACTTCAATTCGCAGTGCTTGAAACATTTGCTTCGCGGGATGTCCTCCCCGGCGTCTGGCAGGGGCCGGTATCGCATCCTTAATCACGTCCACAAGCTCAAACGTCGTTGCTATAGGACGATTTTGCCGCGCTTTAATAATAAACGCGGCGATTCTGTTGGCCCAGCGTTCCTCGCCATACTCTTTGATGACACACGTGAGGTCTCCCCTTGAATACGCATTCACCACATCGAACGCCGTTAATGCCTGTCTTTGATCCATACGCATATCAAGCGGAGCATCAAAGCGATAACTAAATCCTCTCTCGGCACGGTCGAACTGGACTGACGAAACCCCTAAGTCAAACAATACTCCGTCTATCGCATAAAGGCCGACCTCAGCCAGAATGCGATCCAGCTCACTAAAATTGCCTCGAACTAAAGAAAAATTTTGCTGGCTGAAGCGTGCTAATCTAACCCTTGCTGCGTCCAGTGCTGCGATGTCTTGATCGATTCCTAGTAAGAAGCCTTCCGGCGTTATTAAATCTAATATTGCCTCTGCATGTCCTGCCCCGCCCAAAGTGCAGTCGATGACTATGCTACCGTTAGTGCAACGTAATTGCTTCAAGACTTCAGCCAGCAAAACGGGTTTATGAAAATATTCCATCGTGGCCCTTTATTCCGTTGTGCTTTGCTAAACACCGATATCAGCTATCTCTTCCCCTATCTCAGAAGCTGATTTTTCAGCGTCAGCTATAAATCGTTCATATCTCTCCTTTGCCCAAATTTCTAGTTTATTTGCTACTCCAATTATTACAATGTCTCTATCGAGACCCGCAAAATCGCGAAGGTTCTGCGGGATTGAAATCCTTCCCTGGCGGCTTACTTCGTCTTCCACCGCACTTCCGATCACAAATCTCTGGTAGTTCCTTACTTCGGCTGTTGCGGGCTTCTTCGACATGATCTCGTCTACCCGCTCAAACCAGTCTTTCCTGGTGTAAACCAAAAGGCAGCTGTCAAACGATTTTGTTATGAAGAGGCCATCCGCCAGCGCATCCCTGAATTTCACGGGAAGTATAACGCGTCCTTTTTCATCTAGCGAATGGTAGTACTCTCCAAAAAACAAGTAGTTGCCCCTTTGGCGTTCTTTGTGTAATCCACTCTACTCCACTTTATTCCACTCTGCAACACATTTCTCCAAAATTTATAACTTTCCTTCCGTTTTTGAAAGAATTTTCTGTGTTTTGTGCGCTATGAATTTAACCAGATGCTGAATAAGCCCTGGATAACCATGATGCCAATGGATCGCCAATGGATTGGGGTATTTTTATATTTTTGTAGAGCCACATGGGGTTGAAGTTATGGCGCTTGCCTATTAAGGGGCTATTCGGGTAGATATAGGAAGCGTCGCAGAGAAATTATAGACGAACTATTAAATGACTTATTTGCGAAGGGTCGCTATAAGTCTCTTTGTATTGGCCAGCAGATCCAGGGCGTCTTCTGACCTATTTACAATTATGTCAGCGGCTAAAAGCGCATCCGTCGCGCATCCCTCACCGCCGATTACAACTATTCCTAACTGTGCTTTCTTAAGCATCTCGACATCGTTTGACCCATTGCCAATCGCAATACAGGCGGAAGCGCCGATTTTTTCGATGAAGGCCGCCTTCTGTAATGCTTCCCCCGGCGGATGCACGCGCTCAATAGTAGCCGCTATTTTGTCCTTCTGCGATTCGAGTTTTCCATAGGTATCAGCGGTAATTAAATACACCGTTAGGCCTTGCGACAATGTCTCAATCCTGTGTAATACCTGGTCGGGGATAATGCCGTCTACGGCAAGCGTGCCATTCATGTCGAGAACCAGGTTATGAAGTTCGTAACGTCCCCTCCCGGGGATATCAACTTTTATCATCTCTTACCCGCCAATCAGAGCTTAGGCAAAGGGGCAGAACCAAGGCCTACCCCTTCAATTTCTCTCTTAATTCTCTGTTATATCTCTATTTTATCTCTCTATTCTCTATTATATCAGACATATCGGACTCATGTCAGGCTGATATCACCTTATATCTGATTTTCGGGTAGGCTTGTTCGAACAGTTAATTTGCCGCATCCCGTGCCACAAGCGCCGCACCCAGCGCACCCGCGATTTCGGGATGTTCGTAAACCTGCACGCTATGCCCCAGTTTCTGCTGGAACAGCTCCCGGATGCACGGATTTCGCCCAACGCCGCCCGAGAGCACTATTTCGTCTACGATGCCCACCTTATGCAGCATCGAGCTTACTCTCTCTATAATAGACTGGTGAAGTCCCAGCGCGATGTTTATCGGCAGCTCTTTTTTTGCCAAAAGCGAGACCACTTCCGACTCTGCAAATACCGTGCACATGCTGTTTACGCGGACAGCCTTTTTTGCGGTAAGCGATGCCGCCCCAAATTCTTCAAGCGTAAAGCCCAGCGTTTTTGCCATAATCTCAAGAAATTTTCCGGTCCCCGCCGCACAGCGGTCGTTCATTTGAAAATCGGCCACCTTACCGCCCTCATCAAGCGATATAACCTTGCTGTCCTGCCCGCCGATATCAATAATCGTGCGGCAGCCGGAAAATATATGGCGCGCGCCTATGGCATGCGCCTTAATCTCGGTGATTACCCCGTCGGCGAAGTCTTCCCGCGCAAAATGCCGCCCGTATCCGGTCGCGATTATCTTTTTTGCACCATACGGCTTGATCAACTCAAGCGATCGCTCATATGGGCTAAACCCCGTGTCGGCGACTTTGAAATCTTCAACGCCATTGCCGTTTAAAGCAACCACCTTTATGCATCGAGACCCGATATCAATCCCGACATACACCTATCTAACAGCCCCTTCGCGGTCTCTAATGGTCTCCATAAAGGCCTCGACCCTGGTCGAAAGCTGCCCTGCATCCTCCATGCTATAATCAGTCTCAATCTTGAGAACCGGCACTCCGGCGTTTTTAAGCGCTCTCTCAACGCTGTTGTACTCGACCGTAAACGGGTCGCAGAACTGCAGCGAGTAATGAATCACACCATCAACATTATAATCATCAACAAGTTTCTTGATGTTATCGATTCGCTCCTTGTTCGGTGTAAAGCATGCGCAATCGAGCTTCATATAGCGGCTTGCAACTGCCTCCAACCCCGCATCGATATCAGCTGCGCCCTCGCTCACCATGTCCCTAAAATACCTGTGCCCAATGCAGGCTTCCTCGGCAACAATTACAGCACCGGTTGATTCTACTATATGATGGAGTTTCCAGTTCGGCACCGCCATCGGGCATCCCGAAATTAGAATTCTCGGGGCGCCTTTCTCGGCTGCACCGGCGCCGTTAGCAATTCTCTGCTCAAGCTCGGCGCTTATTTTGTTGATCATTTCGGTAAAACGGGCGGGATCATCGTAGAACGCCACCTGCTGTATTAATAGAGCATCTTTTCCGCTGATCGGAACCGGGTCGGCCTTTCTAGCATCGTTCATCCTCTTCAAGGCCGCACGCTTTGCGTTAACCGTGGCGATTCCCTTGGCGAGGGCGGCCGCATCAATTTGATTCCCGGTAAGTTCTTCCATCTTATCTTTGAATTTCTTAACTTCTTCTAACCAGAGCCTGCGGCTCGAATCATCCTTCATCTGCGGGGTATGCATAACATAGACGTTTGTATATTCCCCAAGAATCTCATAGCTTTTTTTCTTGCCGTCGCAGGTCGTTTCGCCGACGATCATGTCGCTCGACTCAAAATAAGGGCACACCTTTGCAATTTTAAACGACATAAAGGACTTGATGAGCGGGCAGAGGTTCCGTGGCAGCACCTTTTCAGCTTCTGCGCTTGGCCAATCGGCCCCGCCGCAAATGCCCACACACGCCGCCCCCGAAGCCAGCACTATTTCTTCCGGCACATAGAGACAAAACGTTCCTACTACTTTGCCTCCGGCATCCCGCAAATCGTTAAGCTCCTTAACCCTTAAGCCGTGAATCTCAGACATAACAAAGTCCAAGTATCCCATTCCTTCCGGACGATCTTTTTGGGTTAGGTAAACATCTCCGTAAATTTGCGGAATCACCGCTAGCAGTTGGTCGTGGGCTTCTAAGTCAAGCCCTAATTCTTTCCACATCTCACGATAATCCGACATACGCTTGCCTCCTTGGTGCTCTCCTGGCTGATACAAAAACAGTAGATAACTCTTTATATCCACTAATAGCTTTTATAATATATAATTATATATTAGACAAGAGGATTATTCATATTAGCTGGGGTTATAATACATGCCCTTAGGGGTTGTAGCGGTAGTGATTTTGGGGTAATACCAGGCCAATCCCGCATAAGACCTGGTATCATGGTATGCCCGGATGCATATCGCTTGATCTCGTAACAATACTAACCCTTAACTATAGCTTTAATTAAAAGTCTAGATTAAAGGTCTAACGGTAGTATACCGACGCTACTTCATTACGCCTAATCTCGGACGCACAAAAGGGCCGAGATGCGCTCGGCCCTGCTACTGCTGTTTGCCCTTTTAACCGCTCACCTATTTAGCAGGTCGTCGGTTCACTACATTAAGTCCAGCTTGGCGGCAATATCGGCAAGGGTTACTGTGCCGATGAGTTTGCCTTCCTCGATAACCGGAAGCTTTGTCAAGCGGTATCTATCCATAAGTGAGATGAGTGCGAGGATATCCATCCCCGGATTTGCGATCGGGGGGTTAAAATCCATGAACTCCCAAATCTGGTGCTCCGTCGGTGCGAAGCCCTGAGCGACTACGCTATATAATATATCCGAGTCCGTGATTATTCCGAGTAACTTATCCGAGTGCGTTACAAATAATGATGTAGTCCCCTTCTGAAGCATAACGGCGGCTGCATCGGCGATGGATGCCGATGGGCCGATGGTGACGAGATCCGAAACCATAATATCTTGGACAAACATAAAAATCCTCTTTCCAACCTAAATAACTGGCAAAATATGTAAATAGAATCGACAAAACCAGCTGCGAACTTAAGTTGTACTTGCGAGGAGATACTAACGCCTGCCGCATATGACCGTGAGTTAGGCGACTTTGGTTTCTTTAATTGAATCGATAAGACAATCGATTCTGGTAACCATCTGCTCGGATTCCTTACTTACGTGGTTATTTACTTTCTTGCCTTCACTGGCGATTGAACTCCACGTGCTCCAGTTATCCGAACCCAGTTTTTTGACTTTCGCTTTGCGCTTAAACATAAATGCACCCCCAAAAAGTCCATTCCAAAAACATGCCCTCACTCTATATCGGATAACTCTTCCCCAACTACACCTTTATTATTTCTGCCTCCACGGCGTCGTGATGCATTATTAATCATAATGGTTGTTTACCGCAGAAGCCGAAATATAAACGCAAATGAGGTGTAATCGGGTTTTGGGCTTTATATTAGCGGCTTAATCTAGTATTATTATGTAGAGGGTTGCTTGCGGCCTCTCTATTAAAGGAGGAACATTTGGGCAGATTTGTGAGCAGATCGATCGTAGCTTTCTCACTTTTGCTTTTAGTTGCAAGTGTCTACATGTATATGAACTTGAATAGAGCCCAGGTTCAACTGCAATCGCCGGCTTCCGGTATCTTCTCGACAAAAACAACAGAAAAGCCGGCACCTCAGAATAAGTATGTTATCCGAAACGGCTCAAATGAAATGCCTGCAGGTATGGGTCAGGCCGATGCGAATAAACCTGCACAGGGAATCCAACCCGGTGGAGCACCCGCGGCTGCGGGTCAAGGTTCGCCCGCACCTCAATCGCAAACAGGAATCGATGTTAACGCCGGCGGTGGTATAACGCCGGCACCTGCCAATCAATCGCAGGGCGCCGCTATACAAATGCCGGATGGCACGTCAGAAGATAAACTCTCAGAAGAGAACCTCACTACTAACCACGAGGCGAACAACAGCGCAGTACCGTAAGGCTAAGAGTCTCTTTAAAATCCACTTTCTCGACCCATACTAATCGCTCTTCGCTAATCGCTATTCTTAACCCCAACATGGAGGGCGACGGCGCCTAGGAAGAAGTTGCGGTAGGTTACATCCGTCCAGCCTGCTTCTCTCATCATCGACGCAAGTTCTTTTTGTGGCGGGAATACCTGCATACTCTCGGCAAGATACTTATAGGCCTGGTAATCGCTAGAAAATATTTTGCCTAAGAATGGAACAACGGACGTGATAAACCATGTGTATGGAGCATTTACTAATTTTACTTCAGGATGGCTGCTTTCGAGGATAACGAGACGTCCCCCCGGTTTGGTTACGCGATAAAACTCACGTAATACCGCGCGGTAGTCCGGAGTGTTTCGAAGGCCGAACCCGATCGTTATGGCATTAAATATGCCGTCTTCAAACGGCAGATCGTCGACAGATGCCCATTCAAATGTTATGTCGTTGCACGCATCGGTTTTCTTAATTTTCTCCCCGGCCAGATCCAACATATCCCGGCTGAAATCAACGCCAACTACTTTCGACCCGGTTATTGCGTTGACGGCGAGTGCAAGATCCCCGGTGCCGGTGCAGGCGTCAAGAACCAGTGAGTTCGTGTCGGCGGCCGTGCTTTTGGCGGCTATCCTACGCCAGCGCTGGTCCCGCCCCATTGTCATCAGGCGGTTCAGTAAATCGTAGCGCTTGGCGACCACATCGAACATGGATTGGACCCGTTCGGGCGGCTTGATTGCTTTCTTCGCGTAACTTTCCGTCGTTTTGCTCATAGCCTCTAATATACCAGACGGCGCGGGATTGCAAAACACTTGTCGCCACTATAGGCAGTCTAAGAGCCCTGATAACCGTAGATAAGAAAGTAGATACTTTCTTATCTCTAATCTCTAATCT
>NZ_PFNG01000013.1:10757-15192 GCF_002791875.1 Candidatus Aquicultor secundus
TGTACCTTTGCTGGATGCGATTGTTTTTAATCGCAATGGCCAGCGCTTTTTTGCTGCCAAGAACCACTACAAGCTTCTTTCCCCTGGTAATTGCGGTGTAGAGCAAGTTACGCTGCAGCATCATGTAGTGCTGGGTGTGAAGCGGGACGACAACCGCAGGGTACTCGCTCCCCTGCGATTTATGCACCGAGCACGCGTACGCCAGGATAAGCTCGTCCAGTTCGGAGTACTCATAGGTGACGGGGCGACCGTCGAAATCGACCTTCACCACTCGCTCCACCTGATCCAGAGAAGTGATTTTCCCGATGTCGCCGTTGTAGACGTCGAGGTCGTAGTTATTGCGGATCTGCATTACCCTATCCCCCACGCGAAAGATATGGGTTCCGCGCGAAAGCGCCTCACCTGAAGGATTAAGGAGCTGCTGCAGCTCTTTGTTAAGGTTCACGGCACCAAGCAGGCCCATATGCATCGGCGTTAATACCTGGATATCCTCTGCGGTAAGCTTGAAGCTTTCGGGTATCCTTCTGGCAACGAGCAGCTTGAGCGCTTTTAAGATATCCTCGGGCTCATTGCGCTCGATGAAGAAAAAGTCGCCTTTTCCTTCTTTTGCCTTGGGATACGGTGTCTGGCCTGCGTTGACACGGTGGGCGTTGACGATGATCGTGCTCTGCTGCGCCTGGCGGAATACCTGGGTGAGACGCACGACCTCTACACGGCCGGAGGATATGACGTCCTTGAGTACATTGCCGGGGCCGACCGATGGGAGCTGGTCGATATCCCCAACCAGTATGACCTGCGAGGTCGACGGCACCGCTTTGAGCAGGTTATAAAAGAGCACGATATCGACCATGGAAACCTCATCGATAATCAGAATATCGGCTTCGAGGGGATTCTCTGAGTTTCGCTCGAACCGCATGGACCGCGGACTGAATTCGAGCAACCGGTGGATGGTTTTAGCTTCAAGGCCGGTCGCCTCGCTGAGGCGTTTTGCGGCGCGCCCGGTCGGCGCCGCCAGCAGGATGTTTTTTTCTTTGCGTTTTAATATCTGGATGATTCCGTTAATGAGCGTGGTCTTGCCCGTTCCGGGACCGCCGGTTATCACCATTACTTTTTCGGCGATTGCGCTGCGAATGGCATCGCGCTGCTGCTCAGCAAGGTTTATTTTATAGTGTTGCTCGAACCACTCTAAGGCTTTTTCTATTTCTATATCTATGGGTTTGAGGTCTGTTGCAAGCAAGCACTCGATTTGTTTTACGACACCCACCTCAGACGCATACAGGGAGCGCAGGTAGATAAGTTCGTTCGTGACTAACGGCTCCTGGGTAACATCATCTGTAACGATTTCGGATGCGATTAAATCTTGCTCGATAAGAGTATCGACTGCGGTTTTCACGATTTCTTCGTCGATTTCCAGGATTTTAGCGGCCTTTTCGATTAACCGGTCGCGCGGGACGCAAACATGCCCCTCGTCGCTTAACCCCCCGAGCGCATGCAGGACGCCGGCTTCGGCGCGGCGCGGTGAGGTCGACTCGATGCCGAGGTTAACGGCGATTCTATCCGCTGTCTTAAACCCGATCCCGAAGATATCGACCGCCAGGCGATATGGGTTGTCCGCGACGATATCTATCGCCTCGTTGCCGTAGGTCTTGTATATCTTGATGGCGTAGGTCGTGGTCACACCATGCGACTGCAAGAAGAGCATGACTTCCTTGATCTCTTTTTGCTCCTGCCAGGCGTCGCAAATCCGCTCGGCCCGGATTTTACCGATGCCGTCCGCTTCAGTGAGGCGCTTGGATTGGTTTTCGATGATGTCCAATGTATCCAGGCCGAAGCATTTTACCAGGCGAGATGCCATAACCGGCCCAATCCCCTTTATCATCCCCGAGCCAAGGTACTTTTCCATGCCGACAAGAGTGGCCGGTTTGATGGTCGTGTAGGATTCCACTTTGAACTGCTCACCGTACTTGCGGTCGCTCACCCAATACCCCTTCATCCTGATGCTTTCACCAGGCTGAACGCCCAGGAGATTGCCGACAGCGGTAACAAGGTCGCGGTAGCCTTTCACGTTCACGCGCACCACGCTCCACCCGTTCTCTTCGTTGGAGTAGACGAAGTGCTCGAGAATTCCTTCGAGGATCGAAATTTTGTTGTTATTGAATTTGTTGAATGATAGTTGGTCTTGGGTCATGTGTCTGGCTTCCTAATAGAGTTATTACTACTGCTCTTTTGATATCCACCACTTGGATAGATTCCAGAAGGGGCCTTCGAAAGATATGTTATCCTTTGTCCCGTTTACTTTTTTGTTGAAAGCCAGGACCTGGATGTGCCGGTATAGGGGTATGACGACGCAATCATCGCTTATCTTTTCTTGTACGTTCCGGTAGAGGCCGGCCCTCTTGGTGTCGTCAACGACTGAGGGGATGATTTTGAGTGCGGCTGTGACCTCGGGGTTGCTGTAGTGGTAGTAGTTCTCGCCGGCCGGTGGGGTTGCGTCGGCGGAGAAGCTGTAGCCAAGGTTGGGCTCGGTGTCTGCAAGCCAGGCCCAGATACCCAGTTCAAAATCTCCCTTTGCCAGGCGGGAGTTAAAGAACGTTTCGCTATCAGCGTTATTTATCTGCACCTTAACACCTATCCTGCTTAGGTCTTCCTGTATAATCTTTTCCACCTCAACGCGCGTGGAGTTACCGGAGGCTGTGCTTATCTTAACTACCAGCGGCTTTCCATTGTTTTGGAACACCCCATCGGGGCCTTTTTTGTAGCCCGCCCTTGAAAGATATTGCGCCGCTTTCTCCGGGTTGAATTTATACTTTTCCCAGGCCGGGGTATAGAATGGCTGCTGGTCGGGCATGATAATGCTTTGAAGAACGCCCGTCTCTCCGGTTGCCGCTTCCGCTATTTTCTTTCTGTCGAGCGCGTAGGCTATCGCCTTTCTTACGTTTCTGTCGTTAAGCGGCGGTTTTGATGTATTGAAGGCAAGGTGCTCCCACAGCATACCTGGGTCGGCGAACCCAGCGGTTCCCGCGATTGATTTTATCCTGTCCGTGACCGCTTTTGTGCCTGATGGGTAGAGAACATCGATCTTGCCCTCTGAGAAAGCGGTTACCTGGACATCCTCTTTTGGGATAAATTTAAAGGTTACCTTGTCTATATAAGCATCATCACCCCAGAAGCCGTCGTTTCTGACGATGGTTAGATGATCACCGCGCACCCATTCCTTGAATTTATACGGGCCGCTTGCAAACGGAAGCAGGTCGTTGACCGCCTCATTAAATCCCTGCCTCTCAAGTATATGCTTAGGCAGTATCGGGTATGTGATAGAAAACAGCTGCTTGTAGGCTGCGTATGGTTCCCTAAAGACTATCCTTAGGGTTTTATCGTAAGGTGTCTCGATACGCTCGATCTTATCGTATCCGGAGCGGTCGGCGATCTGGTAGGCGGGGTTCATAATCGTTTCCCAGGTAAATTTGACATCCTCTGACGTGATAGGCGTGCCGTCGCTCCATACTGCGTCCTTCTTAATGTCATACGTGACGGTAAAGGGATTGTTTGTGACCAGGCCGTTTTCAAGTGTTGGGACTTTTTCAGCGATACGGGGCGCATAGTTAAGATCGGGTGTTACGACAAGAAGGCCCCATAAAATGTTCGAGGTAACGAGTTTTGTCGCAACCGTTGAACCGCCGGTTAGGAACGGATTAAGTGAGGTCGGCTCCTGGGGGCAGCCTATGGTGAGGCGGCCGCCCCGCTGCGGTTTTTTTGGTGAGGACTTCTGATCTGCCGCAAATAGCTTGATTCCGCCCAGTTTGATGCCATCGCAGCCGCTCGCAAAGAGCATCGACAGCGCTAGTATAACGAGCAGGACCGAAACAATTATGGGTGGCCTTTTTATGGTTGTTGAGCCTCCTTCAAGCGCAGGATATGATCGTCTGCGGTAAGCGTGACCGTATACTACCGACAACTTATTCTATCGCGGGTCTTATGGTGCCTGCAATAAAAAAAGCGCCCCCGTGGAAGCGCGTTTTTCTTAAGATGCGGCGGCTTACATCATGCCCTTTTGCGTGAAGTAATAAAGGATTATGGAGGTTACGCCAAAGGCAGAAGCCAGCCCTACTGTTATGCGGTTCAGGTTCTTCTCAATAATGCTTGTCCCTGAAAACGTCGATGGCAACGCACCGCCAAACGCACTTGATAAACCGGTGCCTTTACCGGAATGGAGCAGAATCGCGATAATTAACGCAACCGCTAATGTCCCATGAATGACCTCAACTAAAAGAATCACATTAACCTCCTGATATTTACAACATTAGACATCATAACACAAGCCGATTCATATCGGCAACACCTCTCGATAGATGTCATTCTGAACGATAGTGAAGAATCTAGCGTTTATAACCATAAGAAGTCAGGAGCCAGAATTCAATAGATGTCATTCTGAACG
>NZ_PFNG01000056.1:0-10722 GCF_002791875.1 Candidatus Aquicultor secundus
TTGATATTCATAGCGCCTCCTATAACTATTAATTATAAAAAGTATCGTTTAACTATTGGCTTTTATTATAGCAAGTTAAAATAATTTGAATAGAGCAATTGCGAACTGCGAAAAGTGAAACATAAAGATTACATGGCTGAAAGGGAGGCTCGGGACCCTGAGTTTCGGGAAGCATGTGAAGCTCAGTCAATAAATATCTCGTAGCGTTTTGCGCTCAATATTTTGTAGTGTTTCGTGTACAAGCGTGCAAACCCGCCCTGCTACTCTCGCTGAATTCATTTAATTGATACATATGTGCTATTTTGATGAATTCAGAAAGCCCTTAGTCTCCGAGTTCAACGTGCTTCTTTATGTTTCGTTGCAGATTTCTTAGAACTTCTTCCAAATGTGGCAGGTCCTTAACTTGATGTGCAAGGCGAGTTTTCCACATGCGCTCTAATGTTGGCTTCTTCTTTTCGAGCACCTCCAACAGCCGATTAGGGTCAATGCCCTTAAACTCTGCTTTCTCTACGAGTGCATTAGGAATTGCCATAAAGTCGAGATTTTGATCAAAAAGATAATCCAGGTCATAAACATCCCGTGGTTCTGTGCGACCGATAATTGCGCAAAGCTTTTCGACCATGATTTCTTCGAGCGAATAAGTAAGTATCTGCTTCTCAACTGCATCGCTATAATCACGATATATAGTATGCGGTTCAACGGGAAATATCAGTTTCTCGGATAATGTAAAGTCCACCTTAATATCTCTGCTCCCAAGTTTTGCCTGAAGCGGGCCAACAAAGCTAATGTAAGCCGTTATAGAATCATTACGCCGCTCAATTTTTTCCGACGGCAACGCAAACTGAAAACCTTGGCCTTTGGAAAGATCGGCAATCACACGCCCCAAGCCAGAGATTAAATCGTCAGATTCAACTTTTTCCAAAACCGTAAAATCCAGATCTTCAGAAAAACGGTAATCGGGAAAATAGATTTTCCTTAAGGCCGTCCCTCCCTTAAAAGCAAGCAGCGGATACAAATCCGAATCGGCAATACCTAAAATAATCCAGGTAAGAACATAGTCCTTCTCCAGAACCAATTCGTTCATCTTAAGCCGGTGGGAAAGCCTTTGTAGCTCTGATCGTGGAATCATCTGATCGCCTTTATTTTAAGTTCTCGTTATTTCTATTAATTCTTCCGGATCAATATTCACCCTTATTTTCCAGGAACTTAAGAAGCGTCCGGTATCTTCAAGGGTCGGATCGAGTAAAGTGTAGCTAGGCGAAAGCAGGTCTTTAAGCCCGGATAAGATTTCTTGGCCAAGGCCATACGTCTCCAAAAGAAATCCAAGACGCTTAGCAACACTTTTTCTGTTTAATCGGTTTGCGTATTGGGTTAGCTTTTGATAATCAATATCGTTTCGCTTAACCCATATGCCCTTAGCAATTTCACTAATGCCGCCGCAAAGGTCGGGACGATCCAGGCAATCGATAATTGTTCGCTCAAGATCGCTTGCCCTCACCTTCTGAGACGGCGTAATCCAAACGTCTTCAACGCCCCACTCCATATCTTTGGGTTGTGTATATACAGATTGGTAAGTAGCGCCCAAGACCTCTTTCGGCCTTCTTCTGTTGGGGGTGCTGATATAGACTGTAAATATTGGCTGAATAATCATCTCGTGAATCTCAAGAGCACTGTAGTAAGAAATATAGTAAGGCAGGGGCTCAATTAAATTCTTGGCAATCACATACCAATTCTCAGAGTGCTCAGCTCCCTCACCTGCAGATAAAGGAACAATTAAATACTTTCCGGGAGTAAGCCGAATCAGCCACTTTTTTGCTACCAGGTAGTTAAGCAATGACCTAACAGCAACAATAGAGCTTCCCAATACCTTCTGAGCATCTTCAACCGTAAAGATAGTCTTATCCTGTGAAGATAGAACTGTCAAAAGCTTTGATTCAGTTTTACCGAGTGATTTTAAATACTGCTTCATTCTCATCTTTTACCTTTTGTGCGCATTATTTGGTATTATATAACAAATAATGCACATAAGACATAAATATTTCAATACTAATCGACAATTAAGCGTTAAATAATTAATCTTTTTAAGTTAGCAGACGAATAGCAAAATACGAAAGAGTCACGTTTCAAGAAATAAGTAGGGGGTTTTGTTGATTTCCCTTAACCTTCGTGCTACCGACCTATATATGTTACAGCAGGCAGAGAGGTATTTTAAGCGTAATATAAAAAGCGAAGCAAATTAGCATTGACTCAAGCTAGAAAAAACCTCTCATTTTTTCAATCGATGCTTTTAGATCTTCATATACTGCTTTTCCATTTTCTTTTTGGTGATGGATTTGATTTCTAATAAAGGTGTGAATGCTCACCTCGTTTTTACTTCCTTTCCAAGGAGATTTTTTTGGCTCGTGCTTTGCAGTAACGAAAAATTCATTATCAAAATCTTTAATAGTTTTGTCGTCGCCATTTATAAATTTTAACTCCTCAAAAAGCTCATTGTGATATTCCTCCGTCGCCAAGTTGAATGCCAAGAAATTTGTTTCATTTGCTGAAATGTAGGGCAAAACACGTTTTTCTATTTCCGACACCTTTTGTTCGTCACACTCTAAAACTCTTATTTTGACCTTTTCGTTCTCTGAAAGTTGTTTCACCAAAAGCGGAGAATGAGAAGCAAGTATAATTTGTGCGTTTATAGAAGATTTCAGCAGAAAATCAACAAATTTTTCCTGTAATATTGGATGTAAATGCAATTCCGGCTCATCTATCAATATTATCAATTGCTTACCGCTTTGCTGGGCGAGATAAAACGAGTATAAAAGAGCAAAAATCATTTCGTAACCCGAGCCAAGATTACTTAAAGTAATTTGTTGATGATTATCTCTTTTGGCAGCAAAGAAAGCGTTTTTAAATGGCTCGCAGTTATCCAAGAAATCCAATTTTATTTGAGAGCCACTAATCTCCTCAAATTTCTTTACTGCTTCGGATAAAAATTTGTTATTAACCTTGTCTTTTTTAATTTTATCGTTTAACTCATCGTTTAGATTTGCAATAGCGGATTCCAAGCTTTTTAGGTATTGATAGCTGAAGTCTTCCATTAACCTATCAAAACGTGTCGTGTTGAAATTTCCGGAGCGCGTTTGAAATAACCTGTTTCTGTCCAGAAAAAGCACGTCATTTTGATTAAACCGCTTGCCCTTGAACGGGTTGTTTACATTGACTCTTAAATCTGGGCTGTTGTCTGGCGGTTTTGCGGGGTCAACTTTTATAAACTTTTGATCACTGACGACAATAGATGAAAGATAGGCTTTTGTTCCTCTTGACCGCACACCAGCACTAAAGGAAAATCCTTTTGCCTTAAATGAACTTTTAGGCATAGTGCCATCAACATCAAATTCTTCGTGAGAATAAATGTTTATTTCAACCTTTTTGCTAGGGTCATTGAAATTATCAATTCCATAGTTTTCCGTTTTGTACTCTAAAAATGGAAGTGCAAAGGCATCTAAAAGAGTAGTTTTTCCGCTTCCATTCTCGCCGACAAAGACATTAAGTCCGGAACCTGCATTTGTTCCATCGGGTGCATTGATTTTGTCGATCCCAAAATTTTTTTCCGATGGGAAAAGACGGAAATTTTTAATTGTGATTTTTTTGATAAACATAATTATGCTTTGCCCTCCACGATGGTGATCTCTTCTTCCGTTAGGCCGTATAGCTCATAGACGAGTTGGTCGATTTGTTTTTCGTATTCGCGGACATTGGCTTGCTTGGCATTATTTTTTAAATAGTCGTCGTCTTTGGTGATGGCGAGGATTTTATCAACGAGGTCTATGAGTGGTTTTTGCTCTTTGGACGATATGTCCGTAATGGGAAGTTTCCTAAAGTCGTTGGGGTAAAAGTAATTTTCCAAGCGGTGACGGCGGATATTGTTGAGATATCTCAGAGCAAACGAAGAATTGAGAATTGCAAGAAGATATTTCAAATCAAACTTTTCTGAAATTCGTTCCAGTTGGTCGCGCGGAATCCGATTAAACTTCTTGATGCTTGTTTGAATGCTTTTATTGTTGACTCCATACAAATCTACAAACATAACAAAAACGACGATGCTGTGATTACATATGATCCCCGTATCATCAAAAATTCCACCGGTCATAATTCCACGCATAATTTTTGGCCGATTGTATAATTCTGGGAAAGTAGGCCGAACTAATTTTTTAGGAATCCGTGATGTGTTCCATTCTAAATAACGAATACGACTAATTTTGTAATTTCCCAAATCTTTTCCCTCAACATATGGCTTACAGTGTATTTTGTCTTTGCTTTCCGCAATAATATCTTTTGCTGTAAATTCACCTTTCCAAAATCTTTCATCACTATTTGGTCGTAATCCATAACTGATATAGCAGATATCGCCGAGGTCCACTACCTGTGCCTTTAAGGCCACTGGATTGTATTCTTTCCTGAACGCATCGCGGCCCAGTGATTTGAATTCTTTCGATGCAATCTCTGTCACATTCACCCTATTCTCAAAGGAACCGCGATGAACAATCGTTCTTGTTTTACCGTTACCGGCAGTTTGGCTAACATTCAATACTACTGGAACAACCCCGGCTTCAAAAACCTCCATTTCCTCAAAATAATCAATGGAGCGCGTAAAGTATTCTTCCTGAATCAAATCAAGGAGTTTGAAGGCATATTTTGAAGTGCAGATAGCATTGGAAACAATGTAGATGAGATCGCCTTTTTGGTTGGCGATATTCAATCCTCTTTCGATAAACGGCACCATTAAGTCCCACTTTTCGTAAAGAGTATTGTATGTTTTGGATTCCTCAAGTTTCTTTCTGAAGGCGAGATATTCAGGTCCAGAGTCGGCGCGGACATACGGAGGATTGGCAATAACTACATCAAAACCGCCTTTTTCTAAAAATACATCTCCGAAATATAGGTGCCATAAAAAGAATGGTCTATTGCCGGAATGTTTTATCTCGTTTAAAATCTCGTGGATGTTTGCTTGAGTATTTAAAATTTCGGCTTTCTTATCTGCGTCCTTTTTGGTCAAGCCGATACCCGTATTTACATACTTGCCAATATTTCTATCAACACTATCAAGATGCGAAATCTCCGACTTAATCGTTTGTTCTATCAGTTCAGTTTGTATCTTTTCAAGATTTTCCCGAGCTTCTTTTTTCTTTTCCTTTGTCTTAGCGTTAAAAAGCCTCAACTGCCATTTGTGATACTTTTCAAAGATTGCTTTAGTCGTTTCGTCGTTATCAAACAAGCTGAGACGATTATCTTCCTCAAACAGATTTAAATATTTTGGTGATTTGACGCCGACGATTGCCGGGTCAAACAGCCTTATTGTTTTTTTACCCAAGACAAGTTCTTCAAGAAGACTGTTTCCTTGCATAATCTTGTAGTCCAAGTTCGGCAGGGGCTCTATATCTTCCAAGTCATAATCAACTACTAAACTGAGCCATAGCCTTAGTTTGGCGATCTCGATAGCGCCCGGGTCAATATCAACGCCATATATGCAATTTTGAATGGTCTCTTTTTTTATCTTGTATTCGGATAGCGAGGGGTTTAATAATAATCTAGCCTTTATAATTTCTTGAAGCATGCCGACGCAAAAAGCGCCGGAGCCGCAAGCCGGATCAACAACTTTAATGCCAGCAAGCGTCTTATCAATCGCTTCTGATTGCTTGATGATACCAGCGGGCAAACTACGATCATCGTCCGCGAGATGATGAATTAGAATTCTTATGTCTTCCGGATTGAGGTTAGATTCCGTCGCGATGTAGTTGGTTAAGCTTTCTTGACACATGTAATGGACAATTTCTCTGGGCGTATAATATATGCCCTTGCCTTTGCGAAGATTTTCCTCTAACAGATTTTCAAAGACTTTACCGAGCATTTCCGGATCGACGGCTACCTCTTTTTCCAGAGGCTCGTCTTCTTTAACGGTAAAGTTATAGAGATCAAAGACATCTAAAATATCAGCGAAGATATTATTGTTGAGATAGATAAAGCTGTTCTGCCAATCGTATTCTGGTTCGAATAATCCGCCGTTTAAAAAAGGAATCTTACAATTAAATCTAGCAGAGTAATTGCGGTCGGCTTGATCGTTTCTTGGATTGTTCAAGGTATCGTAAAAGAGAAATTCCAGATAATCGTTAAAGAAGTTTTCGCCCTTTTCCAAGCATTTATCAAACAAGTGCCTCAAGAAATGCTTATCACCCTTACCCCATGTTTCACCCTTTGATACGCCAAGCCAACCTTTTTTCTGCAAGAAATATAAGAAAACTATTTGGCCGAGGAGTTTTTTGGCGAAATTAGTGGCGTCGATGTTATTTCTTACCGCTTCATTCCTAAAAGTAGGATTTGTCCGCAATTGTTGCTCTAGGCTGGTGAAAAGCTGCTTGTATTTAACAAAGAATTCCTTGGTAACTTTCTCAATACCAAAAGCATCTTCGATTTCGGCGACCAGAGGATTTACTTTTTGTTCTTCAAGGATCGGCAACAGTTGGCCGCCGGCTGTGTGCGAGGGTTCTGTTTTGCCGACTAAAAAAGAGTACCGTCTAGGCGGTGTGCCGATTTCAACCTTAGCTCCCTTATCAGTCAGCATGTATTCCATCTTTACAAAGGAGAGCCGCCAATCCGGGTTTTCCCTGGAGTAAAAGGCAACTAGCGCGGCATCACAAAGGTTATCCTTTAGATACTTAGCGATAATATTCCTTTGCATGGATCGCGCGCGCGCTACTTTTGTGTTGCCAGAAAGTTCGACGGTTAGGACATCGAGGCGCTTTTTCCCGGCATCGTTAAACTCTCCCAAAAAATTAAAGCTCGTAATATGCTGGCCGAAACCGCCGGTCACAATAAGGCTTTGAGGGTTAATGGTTATCTCATTAAAGAGATTTTTTACAAAACCACTGAATCTGGCTTCGTCAAATTCGTTTTCGAGTGTGTTCTTAATTAGATCTCGCATATGGTTAATCGCCCTTAATTAAGTATTCGGATAAGATGATTTCACGAGGACTTGAGCTTTGATAAGCCGATGCAAGACCCGAGGAAGTAAAATAGCTGTCCGGTATGCCCGACTTCAACAGATAAAGAATTTTAAGCGGATTTTTGCTGGATAGTTTAATTTCTTTTAGCAGCGATTTGATGATATGTTTGCCCATCGTCCCTTCATTTAGTAAAACCAAAACGTTGTTAAGAAAATCCTCATCATCATCGGTAAGCCCCTGAAACTTTTGAATCGCCTTGATTGTGTTTATAAGAGTAGTCTCGTTGGCCCGTCCACCTGTTTGCTTAAATTCTCTAATGATTTCAGTTGTGGCTTGTCTGAACGCATCCTTATTTTTCTCAAGGT
Source organism: Candidatus Aquicultor secundus (assembly GCF_002791875.1). Classification (NCBI taxonomy): domain Bacteria; kingdom Bacillati; phylum Actinomycetota; class Candidatus Aquicultoria; order Candidatus Aquicultorales; family Candidatus Aquicultoraceae; genus Candidatus Aquicultor; species Candidatus Aquicultor secundus. The sequence continues at coordinate 7,358 of NZ_PFNG01000056.1, forward strand.
ACCTATAGAAGTCCTGATCCAGCCTCTCACGTTTTATTTGAGGCGTCGATTTCAAAATGTCGGCAGCCTGAAAAAAATCGAGCTCCCTAACTTCATTTGTGTCGGCTAAAAACATCTTCTTGAGCTTGTCTTTTCTAAAAAACGTTACCAGCGATTGTTGGCAGCCGGCTTCTTGCTTGGCGCTCCTTGCTTTCTTTGGAAGCCTCTTAATCCGCTCAAACAAATCGGGTTTGCTGTCTCGGATATTCCGCATTATTTCGAGGTATTTCAGCTCGGAATCGATCTCTTCCTCGCCGCCGTTTTCCAAAAATCTTTTTGAGTTTACGCGCTCAAAGATTTCATGCGAGCTGATCTCTTCGCCTTCAGTAAGATACTGGGCATCTTCACCTAAAGTGCTGTGGAATGCTTGGATTTTGCTTTTAGCGCATGCTTCAAGGCCTATTTCCTGCTCTGACTGGTCGGTTGGAAAAAAATTGTATATATGAACGGGTCTCGGCTGGCCGATTCTGTTGATACGGCCAAAACGTTGCAAAACTCTAGTCGGATTCCAAGGGATATCGTAGTTTATGACGGCGTTTGCACGATGGAGGTTGACGCCCTCCGCCAAGATATCGGTCGTTATAAGAATCCTTAAATTATCTTTCTTGTGTTTGTAGCTCGGATCGTAATTTTCAGTAATTCTGTCTCTAATCATAGCGCTTGATTTGCTGGAAAAAGCCAAGACCTGATCGCCATATTGTTTTTCCAGCTGGCTCGCAAGATAATCGGCGGTTTCTTTAGATTCGGTGAAGACTATAAGCTTACTATCTTTTTGTTTAAGTATTTTGTCGGTGTCGAGGATCTTCTTAAATTCGTCGATCTTGGGATCATCCTTAACGTTGACCCACAAGCTTTCGATTTTCTTAAGCGTTTCAAGATCGCTCTCTAGGTCTTGCCGGAACTCGGCGGAAAACTCGTCGGCCTTATATTCTTGAACCCTTTCTTCCTCAACCAACTTCAAGATTTCTTGCTCATCATCATTTTCCAAGAGATCAAAAACTTTGTTGCTGTACTTTTTGCTTAGATAAACCGTGCCTTTATCAAGCATATTTATAAAATATGAGTAGGAATTGATGAATCGATTCAGGGTATTTTTAAAGGCGGGGAAGCTGCTATCGAGCCTCTTAACAAGCAATATTTTCATAAAACGACCCATGTTCCGCTGGCCGATTATTTCTTGGGGATCAGGATTTTTGAGATAAAGAATAGGTGTGTAGCGTGAATACTTAAAAGCCTTTATCAGTTTAATAGTTTCATTGAATATTTGATCCAGCTCTTCATCGAATTTATAGCCGATTTTTTGAGGTTCGGAAACCTTGGGGAAGCTTACTTTTTGTTTTTTCAAATCCTTTTCAAAATATTTAAGAACTTCCGATCGCGTTCGCCTTACCATGACGTATTTTAAGATGTTCTCACGAATTTCGATTGAATTCTCTTTTACAATGCCCAGATATCTTTTTAGATCTCTTCTATCAGTCTCTTGCAAACGTCTCTTTAAGCGGCCAAAGAATCTATCCAGATCACGGATGTTGGGAATCGTGCTGTTGTGTCCTTTCTGGAACAGTTTCATCTGGCTTAAAATGTCGCTCGGCGAGTTATTAAGCGGGGTAGCCGACACCAGAATGACACGCCGCCCCCAACAGACCTGCTTCAATTTCTCATAAGTTTGATTGCTTTCGTTTCGAAAACGATGGGCTTCGTCAATAAATACATTCCTATATTTTTCAACACCTTTTTTTATCAGCTTGTCTAGCTTGCCAAGCGACTGAACATCTGCCGGCACGCGAAAATCAGAAAAAGTCTCCTGCCAATATTCCTTTAGTACAGGCGGGCAAATAACCAAAGTTCGACCCTCAAGCTGTTGGGCAAGCATGGCGGAAATATAAGTTTTTCCGAGCCCTACGACATCGGCAAGGAATACGCCGCCATACTGATCCAGCTTATCCTTTGCGTCCTTTACGGCTTCATTCTGGTATTCGAGGTCGAGAAAGTTTCCCGGCAAATATTTTTTATAAATATCATCCTGATCGATATTTATTTTTTCTTTTAGATACTCATAGAGAAATTTTAAGTAAAGCTCATAGGGGGTGATAGTATCATTTAACCAAGTACCGGTATTGATTGTTTCGATATATTTTTCGGACAGATCAACGGCGTCTTTCCAAAGGGATTCGAACTTCGCTAGAGCAAATTTGACATCGGGGCTGTCCTTCAGCTCGACATTAAATTCTAAATTTTCCCTCAACCCTGAAATTGAAAAATTGCTTGAGCCGGTTATTACTTTGCCATACTCATCGCTTTTATTTTGATCTTTGCGGATTATGTAGACCTTGGCGTGAATATCGCCTGAAGGATAGGCTCTTATCTCAAGCTTTCCGGATTTGATAAATTCAATGAATTTTTGAACGCCTATCTCGACACTTATATTATCCTCGGAATTGTCCATCTCATCGGTCACTTGGCCCGAGAATTGGTCGTGAAGTTCTTTGTTTGAAAAACTAAAGCTTATCTGGCTACTCTTCGCTTGTTCAATTAAATCAAGTGTTTCGCGGTTTGCGTTGATGCCAACTAGAATTCGTATTTTTTCAACTTCTTCTAAAGATTCGTAGAGATGAAAAAAACCGCTGGTCCGAAAGTAACCGACTAAAACGTCAAAAAATTGAGTATTATTTTTGAGGGTTTTTTGAAATCTTTTTAAAAGGGTGGAGTCCGGTTCGTTTGTAAAAAATTTTAGATCTGTATTTACTTCCATAGATTCGAGATTAGTTGTTTTCATTAGCCCTTAAATAGGTTGGGGAATGTAAACATCATACAGGCGCTTTCCTTATTATTAAACCCTTGCTAGCACGCCTAGCTGGCCTTTTCCAGCAGCTCAAATATGCTAATGGTCTCGGGCTCTGCTTCCGGTAGGACTTCAAGCATTAGCCCGTCCTCTTTCAATGTTACTCTATAACCGCCTATTGTCAAAGCCGACTTGGTTTCCATTAAGAGGTAGCTCTTGACCACGGTGCTGTTTTCCGCGATCTTGACCTCGATATACTTTTGGTACTCAAGGTGGTAGCCGAGTTGTCGGACTCTTTTTGCCAGCTGTCTTGGTGTCATATCCATCCGGCTCTTACAAACATCCTTTGCTTTCTTAGCTGCCGAACTCAGGAGTGAAGGAGCGGGCGTCAAGGTGGAGACTATGTACTACCTTGACACTAGGTGACGAGCGAGGACGGGATTTGAACATCTTAAAGCTTGCTTCCTCCGTTAAAGAGAAGTATCCTAAACTTAACTAATTTAGTCATCTTTCTAGTATTTGTAGATCAGAGGAGGTACGATAT
>NZ_PFNG01000089.1:0-2396 GCF_002791875.1 Candidatus Aquicultor secundus
GGTGTTAGTGGTTCTACGTTATTCCGGTACGCACCAAGTGTCGCCGTACCTTCCCGCTTTTAAGAGCCTTTTCACCATGAACTGATCTTATGTGCTCAACAAGGCCGGTCTTACCCTTGCCACAAATTGGGCAAACTCTCAGAGATGCCGCTGAGACTAGCGGCGCCCAGAGGTTCTCGATCTTTCCGTTTATGGCAAACCACAGCAGGATATATGGGAGGATGCGCAACAAAAGATTATGAACGGCTGGGATAACACCGCTCGTTATGAATAAATTATTTGAGACCGGTTGCGTACGTACAACAATTACAGCTAATCCGCTTGCGACAGTTAGGATATCAAAAAAACAATATGAGACAAAGCCGATGGCTGCCCATCTCAACTTGCGCTTTAGCTCTAAACCGCTCGCCGCCAGCAACGCAGAGATAAATGGAATTAGATAGTAGACGCTTTTAACTTTAGCTGACACGACTGGGCTAGCCAAAAAGAGCTTCCTTAAAAAGGTCGCGCTACCTGCGATGATCCATTCATAGCCAACGGCAACTTGTGCGTATAGAAGAAAGAGCAGCGCTGATAGTGCAATGGTCTTAATTACGAAGAGAGACTTGGCCTTCACGCTGCACCACCTTATCGATCCAGATAAGCCAGAGCACGATAATAAAAACGACAAATAATGTTTGCCAAACGTAATCATGAAAACTAGTAAACAAATTCGGACTGTATGTTGCGACAATTGCTATCGCAAATAGCCTCAAAATATTGGCAACAAAAATAAGTGGAATTCCAGCTGCTAGCCCGATTAGTTTATTCTTATAATCAGATGGAAAAGCTAAAACAAAAGCGGCAAAGATAATCATAAGATAGATGGCCGTACATTCAAGATTTACGGCGAGAACTTTCTTAGGAAGGATGATTAGATCATCACTACTCCCCTGTAAATTACCGGCCTTAACAGCAAAACCTGTTATTTTTATAAACCAAGTCGCAACGAGGGTTGTCAGCTTAACTATCCAACCCGTCGAAGCAGTCGCAACCGGATTTGGAATAACGACAAATAGCACACCGACAAGAGCACATAAAAAGAATTTTACTCCTATCGCTAGGTTTTCTTTTAGATGTTCATCGGTCGCAAAGCGTTTACTAATGATATTCACTGTACCTATGCCGCTCTAAGTGAGGTAATCAACTTGCCAAACTTACGTCTCTGCCATAGCAACACCGCTATACCACCTAAACCGAGCATCAGGATAGACCACTTGGAAGTCGCAGGAACTGGAGCTGGCTCTCCCCCGATACCATATATGCTGAAGTGGGTTGTTTGGAAAGTCACCTGTTGATTTTCCGCATCAACGATAGCTCCTGATACCAGCGACCAGGTATTCGTCTCTGGATTATATAGATAAGGTCTAGGATTTCTTATCCCAGGAACCGAGGCATAGCTGAGACTTACAGTAACTGGATTGGCAAAGTCCTCACCGTGCGGACCGAGGATATAAGATTTCATGATTTGACCATTATCTGAGGTCATCTGCCCGATATAATCTGGAACGTAGCCCGGCAGCGCACAACCACCAAACCAGGTAGCTGCCGTTACATCGCCTGCGGAGACAACAATTGTGCCATCAGTACCCATTGCCAGGCTTCCACCACTCGGGCCTATTGATTCCTTATAATACGCGAGGGCCTGCGTTTCTTCGGTTGTCCAGGGGCTATCTTCGTTTGCTCGCTTCTGCTTAAAAATTGTCTTACTGTACGGGCATTGCCCCGCGGTTCCGGAATCTTCGTAAGTTATCCAAGCAGTTATTATATGTTTAAGTTTTTCGCTAAAATTGTAATCCGTATAGCCTTCTTCTATCTCGATATCAAATTCCCCCGAGAAGTTCCCGGGTTGAATGGCGGTAGAAGTGCTGTTTGCCGTCCAGTGTACATCGTAATAAGGTGGTTGAGCTATTGGCTTACCGTTCCCGTCTGTTCCCTGCGCGCTCCATCCATTGGGGGTACTTATCGATATAATTTTTGCGCCATCGATTTTTATATGAAAGTCCATGATTCTTACATTCTCGTTGTTCTTTACTTTGAAATAGACTTTATCCTTGTTAATAACGTCTGCAGTCTTTTCAATTGTACTTGCGCCACCAATATTGGCATAGGCGATAGGTACAAGAGCTGCACTGCACATAAAGAGCGCTATCAGCAAGATAATAAAAAACAACCTCTTTGACATCATACTCACTCCTCTTTCCAATAAGTAATATTTCAGGAAAAAACAAAAACCGACCTCTATCTAAAGGGTCGGTTTTGCTATTAGCTTATTCCAACCTAAGCGACCAGGTTGCTGGTTGGAGGTCATCGCTACCCTGTTGTTCAATAATTGCATTAGGTTCTATCTTGAAAAA
>NZ_PFNG01000089.1:2421-4321 GCF_002791875.1 Candidatus Aquicultor secundus
AATCGGGCATTAGGCGGAAATAAGGGGACCAACAGACTGATTTGTTATTATTCTGAGCCAATCTCAACTAACCCTCTCTTAAGAGCGCACATGACGGCTTGTACCCTGTTTCTTTGACCCAGCTTTCTTAAAATATTGCTCACATGGGTTTTAACTGTTTTTAATCCAATCCAAAGTTCATTTGCGATTTCCTCATTCGTATAACCTCTTGCCATTAAAGCAAGTATTTTTTTCTCTTTGCTTGTTAGTTCTTCTAGATTGTCTGGCGCAGTTATCTGTCGCAATAACTCATCGCAGATATCGGCTTTCATAACAACCGAGAGGATTTCTTTTGCTATTCTGCTTCGCTCCTTTGCGAGAGTAAGTTCCTGGATTCGCATGTGAAGTCGCGCATTCTCAATAGCAGTGGCAATATGATTAGCAAGAACAGTTAGCAAAACTATATCTATGCGGCTAAATGAGCGGGTTTTTGGTGCCAGGACTGATAGGAAACCTATGTTTTTATTTCGCGCCGACAGCGGGACAACGGCGAACACGATATTGCTTACCAATAGGTCATTAAGTTTATCATAAAAGATCATCTGGTTAGAGGATAGAATCAATACAGGTTTATTTGTTCTAATTACAGACTCAGCACAACTCCGTCTTTTAAATTTTGGGATAAGGTGGGATGGATGCGGGCATGTATTTTTCAACGTTTCTACTGCAAAACTGTTATCCGTCTTGCTTGTTAGGGCAATCAAGATCTCTTCGCTTCTTGTAACAGCCTTGACTGCGGAAGGCACGGCTTCAAGTATATCCTCGACACGTAGCTTTGAGGATATTGTCTCCACAACAGCATAAAGAGATTCGAGCTGCTCAAGTTTAATTATGTCCTCTTTGCGGCTTAGGCTCAGGTTCATGGCAAACCTCAGATCGCATCTAGAAAGACCAATTTGTTGCCAATCCAGGTTGTACAATCCTTTGGCTACAATAAGTGGAGTAGATAATGCGGCGGTTATTGCGTTCATGGCACTACCCGGGATACCACTATCAATGATACCATGAGCTGCGTTGCACATGCAAAATTCGAACATTCTGGAATTATCAACGTTTTTTTTGTGCACCATTGGGAAAAACATCCTTACATGGAAGAATTATTTGAGGAGGAAGGTATGAAAAACGTGGTAAACATCGGCGCGAGTAGCTATACCGGGGAGTTCTTGCTGCCGCAGCTTATCGGCGGCTGGGAGAAGCAAAATCCCGATATCGAGCTTAAAGTGGATATCTCCGATAGCTCGGAGGTGTTCGAGCAGGTCGTCAACGGTGAGCTTGAGGCCGGGGTTATCGGCATGTCGCTTGAAAATAGCAACGTGCACGCCGAAACGTTTCTGAACAACTTCGACGAGCTTATCCTTATCTGCCCGGCCAACCACCCGTTTGCTGGCAAAAGCGAGGTTTCTATAAACGATCTTAAGGGACAGGATTTTATCCTGCGCGAACCCGGCTCGGCCACGAGAATGTGGTACCGCGAAGTACTCGCCACGCATAACATCAATCTCGATAACCTCAATGTGGTCGCCGAGCTAGATACATACCCGGCAATTATCAAGGCGGTTGAAAGCGGATCGGGTATCAGTTTTGTCTTACGAAAATCGGCAAAGGATGCGCTTGACCTTGGCAGGATCAAAGAGATAAAGATAAAAGAGGTCTCCCCGCTTATGGGAAACCTTTACATTATCTACAACACCGATATGCCGATGTCGGATGAGGTACGCCGCTTTTTAGGCTTCCTGGAGGCGGAAAAACCACAGCTGATGGCAGCATAAATGATCGGGATAGGGGGCGGCTTTCGCCGCCGACCCTCCCACACCACCGTACAAGCGGGTCCGCATACGGCGGTTCGTCAGAATGAACGTAC
>NZ_PFNG01000028.1:0-2395 GCF_002791875.1 Candidatus Aquicultor secundus
GATATAAAGAGGGGGTTGCATTATGACAAATACGCAGCTTGGCGTTCTTATCGGGTTCATCCTGGGCGTTGCGTGGATCGCGTTTGGTTTTTCATCCGTACTGCTCGGTATCGTATTTGGTGCGATCGGGTACTTTGTTGGCAGGGTACTAGACCACCAGATTGACTTACAAACATATATTCAGCGGTATTCGCGATAGTGCCACCCAGACAAACCTAAAAACCGCCTACCGGGCATGCTGGTGGTTGCAATGCCGCACGGTATATTATAAGCTAATGCATTGTGAAGCCGATTGCTCGATGGGTGTAGGATATGGAAAGAGTAGATGTAGTTGTTGTTGGCGCAGGGCCGTCGGGATCAACCGCCGCCTATTTCCTTGCCGGGAACGGAGTCAACGTAGCATTACTGGATAAGAGCAAATTCCCCCGCGAGAAGACCTGCGGCGACGGGCTCGGCCCGCGCTCGCTTCAAATGCTCGACAAAATGGGCCTTAGCGGGTGGCTGGATAAGGGCGGCTACTACCGCTGCAATCGGGTGCGCATTTTTTCCAACAACGGCGCATACTTTGAGGCCGGTATACTGGACGAAGACACCGCGTACCCGCACTTCGTAATAACACCAAGGATCGATCTCGACCAAAAGCTTATAGAAACAGCGGCACATGCCGGGGCTAAAGTCTTCACGGATTGCAGGGCTTTAGCTCCTGTCGTATCCGGCGGGGCCGTTACCGGCGTAAGAGTGGTGTATAACGGTGAAGAAGTCGAGATACCCTGCAAGGTAGTCATTTGCGCCGACGGCACGCACGGCACCTTTGCCCAAACGACAGGTGTTGAATCCACAAAACCGCACGCTATTGCGGCACGCGCCTACTATTCTAACGTAAAAGGGCTGGACGACTGCATTAACGTCTATATCGACGAGCACATACCCGAGGGCTACGCATGGGTATTCCCAACATCCACAAGCACCGCCAACATCGGCCTTGGTGTGAGCACACCCGTGATGAAACAGCATAATATAGACTTGAAAAAGCTCATGGGGTGGTTTTTAAACGAAAAGGACGCCAAACCGGTCGATATGAGCGGGGCGGTTGCCGACACCGAGATCAAAGGCGCCTACCTCAGGATGGGCTTTGGAAGACACACCACGGTAGCCAATGGTATCCTGCTTGCCGGGGACTCGGCGGGCCTCGTCAACCCTCTAAGCGGCGAGGGAATCGCCTATGCGATGGAGAGCGGCGAGCACGCGGCCATGGCCACAAAGACCGCGCTCGACAGGGGAGACGTCTCGGCCCAGGCGCTAAAGCCCTATAACGAGCATCTCAACAAGCACTTTTTTATAGACCACAGGGTATGCGAGTTTTTACGCCAATCCCTTAAGCGTTATGCAATGATGGACAGGCTTATTGCAAAAGGCCAGAAACACCCCGAGCTTGCCGCAAAGTTCGTAAGCGTCATGATGGGCACCGCACAACCCTCCGCCATGTTCAAACCCAAGATGCTGGGTTATTACTTTTTTTAATGCTGGCGACCGCGTGGGGGTGGCGTCGGGCGGCCTCGGTACGGGATGGGGACAAATTCGACGGACGGGCGTCGTTGCTGGGTTTGCGGGAAGAGCTGCATCAACTCGTGGAATTCTTTAGGAAGCTCACTGTTGACAGGCAGGTTAAGCTCTCGTGCCTTGGCTACATCGATCGGATAATCATGGGTCCAGCGACCTTCGCTTAAAATAGCCGATATCTCGCGCGCTTTGTCCTCGGGCATCTCATCTTTTATCAGGTTATAGACTACATCATGCACCTGGTTAATCGCTTTTTTCGCAACGTCCGCCAGAATGAGGGTCGTATCGTCTCTATTGGGATTGGGTGTCTCAAGCGCTGCCAAAATTGATGCCGCCGGATATGAGCCCCTGGGGTCGCCAAGCTGCGGGTCGACCGGGCCAAGAACGGCGTTCTCATCCATAACGATCTCATCGGCGGCGAGCGCAATAAGGGTGCCGCCCGACATCGCATAGTGCGGCACAAAGACCGTGACTTTAGCGGGATGCCGTTTCAGCGCAAACGCGATTTGCTCGGCGGCTAGTACCAATCCCCCCGGCGTATGCATGACGATATCTATCGGCACATGGGGGTCGGTCAACCTGATGGCGCGCAGGATCTGCTCGGAATCCTCGATATCGATATAGCGGACGAAGGGGATACCCAAAAAACTCAAAGCCTCCTGGCGGTGAATAAGCGTAATGAGGCGCGATTTTCTATCCTCCTCAATCTTGTGGAGAAATTGGATTCTGCGCATATCCAGCAGACGCCTTTGCAGGATCGGGACGATAAACGAGATTATAAAAAGCAACCAAATTAAATCCGAGATGCTTATCTTCATTCACCCTTCCTTTGCTT
>NZ_PFNG01000272.1:0-10678 GCF_002791875.1 Candidatus Aquicultor secundus
AAGAATAGGTAACCTTTTGCGAAAGACAAGTCTGGATGAGCTTCCCCAGATACTGAACGTGCTAAAAGGGGAGATGAGCTTAGTTGGACCCCGCCCGATCGTTCAAAAAGAAGTTCCTCGATTCGGGTACTCGATCAATGATTTCTTTATAGTGCGGCCCGGTATAACCGGACTTTGGCAGGTAAGCGGTAGGAACGATATAGATTACTCGGAGCGGGTCCGTCTGGAAGCCTGGTATGTCCGCAACTGGTCTCTGTGGTTGGATATCACCATCCTCATCCGAACCGTCGGCATCGTACTGTCGCGAAGCGGTGCATACTAGCCACCCGCCGTTGCAGATGCCACACTCGTTCACGACACGCCGACCCCTCTCATCTCAAACAGCAACTAATTGCTATCGCTTAACAAAGTATGTCTGATTGTGAAGATGTTTGACGAAATACCGGTTGAACGGTCCGGAAAGTGCGATTTAATAGCAGACCAGGCGAAAGATTGTTTAATAATCGACCGATGATATTAGGTATATTGTAGGAATGGTCGCACTATAAGGCTAGAAATTATCATGAAACGTGTTGTTCTAATAACCGGGCATTATTGGCGGTCAAACAAAAAGGCCGGATTTCATTGGCTTGCGGATGCATTTCACCGAAACGGTTCAGAGGTCCTCTTTTTTACCTGTTCGTTAAGCTTACTGTCATTTTTACGGCGTGATAAAAGACTTCAATACGACGGTTTGTTTCAGGCACGTAATAGACTAATCGCCGAAGAGGAAGGACTCTGGAGTTTTGTCTGGTTTACACCCTGGCACCCGGCCAACCTCCGTGCAGGGATTCTCAATAAGTTGAGCACGCCTTTATTTAGGCGTTACGGGTCTTTTTCCTTGGGTTCGGCTGAATCGTTTATGCAGTCGGCGGATGTCTTTATTATCGAGAGCGGTCCAGGATTGTTGCTTGTGCCATACCTCAAGCGCTTACGGCCAGATGCGAGGTTTGTATACCGGGTCTCAGACGACCTGCGCTTTTTGCGTAGCCATCCAGTAGTCATTCAGGCGGAAGAAGAGTACGTTTCTAGGTTTGACCTGGTAAGCGTACCGAGCACCGGCATGCTTAAACTGTTCGAGGGTAAAACCCCTCATCTTGAGCTACATCTTCATGGAATCAACAAAGAACTCTTTGATGCCGATTATCCTAATCCGTATGCCGGTACGGCTGGCCCTAACTTAGTGTTCGTGGGGGTTTCTCACTTCGACATCGATTTTCTGGATCGCGCCAGCCGTCTCTTTCCAACGCGGAACTTCCATATCATAGGTCCTATCGATGGCGTGCAAGACTGCCCCAATGTGAAAATCTACGGCGAACTGGATTTTCTCAAAACCGTTCCGTTTATTAAGCATGCAGATATCGGTTTAGCGACGCGGAGTTATATGCCGGGTGCGGAGTTATTAGGTGATAGCTTAAAAATAATCCAATACACATATTGCCGCTTGTCTATAGTTGCGCCTAGTTTTATCTCGACCGATCGACCTAATATCATTTTCTATCATCCGGGCGACGATGAGAGTATACGTCGAGCGATGCTGGCGGCTTCGACTTATAACCGCTCGCAGACCTACAGAGACGACATCAAATCCTGGGATGAATTGGCCGAGCTGCTGGAGGGGGGCCAACATGCGTAAGCGATTTATTCTTGATCCCTTCTGGGTTATCTTCGGGCTTTTCGCACTTCAGGCGCTCTTGTGGTGGTTCTTTATGCCGCAAGTACCCACAATATTTGGGGCGGCGTCTCGCTATAGAGGCGATTCTGCACTACTGCGGTTTTTGTTGCTGTGGATGGCTCTTTTGGCGGGCGTATCTATAGGAAAAATGGCGGGAGTTACTTGGCAGAAACGAACAAACAATCAGAGCGATCATCTATCGACAGGATGGGTGAAGTTCCTTTCCTCGTTTGCAGCTTATACGCTACTGATCAGCCTTGCGGGAGAGCTTGTTTACGTTCGCGAGATTATTGCTAACCCGGCTCTCATCAGGGAGGCATTTGACGCCGGGACTCTCGCTCTCGTAGGTGAGCAGGTCAATGAAGTACGGATTGTAGGTTTTAGCTCCCTCAACAATCTTTTTATCATTCCTTCGGCCATTTATGCCATGATCATGTTTCATCCGGATATGGGGCCGGTGGCCGTGAAGAAAGCAAGGTTTCGACTTATTCTTATTGGAACAATCAGCGTGCTTCACGCCTTGATTTTTGCCGCCAGGATGTTCCCTGTTTATTTTGTTTTAATCGTGTTCGCCGCTTACTTGCTGGTGATGCCCAACTCGCACCGCCTTACCTGGAGAAATATCTTGAAAACCGTCGGGTTCATGGGTGCCATCATTTGGGTCGGTGAGCTGTTACGCGGCGGCTTATGGTATGCGACAAATTACGGTGTTGGCGTTTTTTCCGCCGAGACCCAAAGGCATGTCATCGATCTCTTTGTTCAGGGATATTTCGCCGCTGATTTTAATAATGCTTTAGTGCTTTTAGACCATAATTCAAGCTATCAGTTTTTTAGCACCACTATGCTAGGGGAGTTTCTTAGCGGATTTGATTCATATACCTTAATCCATGGTTGGACAAGTGCATTTGGTACTGTAAACGTTCTCGGCTTATGGTGGTATGACTGGGGGCTATGGGCATACGGGCTCAGCCTTATTGTCGGAGCCCTCTTGGGTGTAGCATACAAGGTCGCAGAGAAGGCATCTGGCCGCATTTCTCTCGTAACGCTCTGTTTTGTTATTGCGTATCCGGGTATTTGGTCGCTAACAAGGATCAACTACTTCTTCCTGACAATCTTTGTCATACCGGTCGCATTCATAGCCGTTGCCGGTATTTTAGTCAGCCTTCTCCGATTACGGCAAGCTGGTTTTACGGGACGTAATGTGGTTATGGGTGGCGATAATTCTGAGGGACCGCCCAGTCATGCAGGAGTGGGCTAAAGGAGTCGATGTTTTATATGCAGAACATCATCATTAACGGTCGGTTTCTCTCACAGGCCGTCACCGGCGTGCAAAGATATGCTTTGGGCGTGGTCAAGGCACTCGATGATCTATTGGACTCAGGGGTGATAGACCCCGGGCTCTATTCGTTTACGCTTCTGGCACCGAAGGATATACGATACCGACCCGACTTGAGACATATTGATATCGAGGTCGTTGGACGGCTAAAAGGGCATCTATGGGAGCAGGTGGAGTTGCCGTTGTATGCTGGCAAAAGGGTTCTTGTAAATCTATGTACGCCTGCGCCACTGATAAAAAGGAACCAGGTAGTCATGATTCATGACGCTGCCACCTATGCGTGCCCCGACGAGTTTTCAACAGCGTTTCGCACCTGGTATAAGATCATGCTGTATGGACTATGCAAGCGGGCCGCGAAGGTAGTCACCGTTTCCAATTTCTCGAAGAAGGAACTAGCCCACTACTGCAAAACTGACGAAACCAACATTCACGTTGTGTATCCCGGAATCGACCACTTCAATCAGACGCAAGCAGACGAATCCGTTTTACAGAAATATGATTTATCCGGTAAGAAATTTGTTCTAGCGGTTAGCTCACTGAGCCCACGCAAGAATTTTCTTCGTCTTGTTGATGCCATAGCGACCCTGGGTGATACGGACCTTGATCTTGTCGTGGTAGGGGGTTCCAACCATAAAGTATTTAATCGCATCGGGCTGGAGTCACGCAATCGGGTTAAGTGGTTGAGTTCGATAAATGATAAAGAGCTGAAGGCGCTTTATGGAAGCGCCTATTGCTTCGCATTTCCTTCATGGTATGAGGGTTTCGGCTTGCCCCCGATCGAGGCAATGCTTTGTGGATGTCCTGTAGTTGCCGCTAACCGTGCTTCATTACCAGAGGTATGCGGTGAGGCGGCGCTCTACTGCGACCCTTATGATCCGCAAGATATCGCGGGAAAGATACGACTTCTTTGGAATAACGCCTCGCTTAGAGACGATCTGCAAGCGAGAGGACTGGCCCGTGCATCGGTGTTTACGTGGGAGAAGTGTGCCCAGGATATGTGGTTCATTATTCGGCAGCTGCTATCTTAGCGATGAGTAGCTGCGGTGACTTATGGGGCGCAACTTTTATTACATGACGTGCGCCGGTTTTGAGAGAAGGGAAGAGCACAGGTTTTTATGAAGAACGGCAAACTCAGGGTCTTATTACTCATTGAAGCATCTGGAAGCGGTGCGGGGCGGCATGTCTTGGACTTGGCGGACGGGCTTGCGCAAAGCGGGCATGAGGTCCACCTGCTCTATTCACCGCTGCGTATCGAAGACGCGTTTCTTCAACGAATCCGGGAACTTGATGGTGCGATATATAGTAAGGATATTGCCATGCGGCGCTCGATTTCTCCATGGCACGATATGCGATCCTATACGAGAGTAGTAGAGTACACCCGCAAGTTTGGGCCTTTTGACATAGTGCACGGTCACAGCTCAAAGGCGGGGGCTTTAGCGCGATTGATTAAAATATTTGGTGCAAGGTCGGCCAAGATAGTATATACCCCCCACGCATTTATCACCCTTTCACCGGGTCTGAGCGGTTTGAAGAGGATGGCATATAGTGCTATTGAGCGCTTCTTGGGACGCCGCTTTTCGGACGCCGTTATTGCCGTATCCCATCAGGAAGCCGAGCATGCGGTAGAGCTCGGGCTGCCGGCTTCCCGGGTGCATACCATTGCTAATGGGGTAGGTCCAGCCAAAGATGTTCTCAAACACCGAGGCGAGCAGCGTCAAGCTCTCAATATTGCATCCGATGATGTAGTAATAGGATTTAGCGGGCGATTAGATTACCAGAAGGCGCCGGAAGTATTGCTCGAGGCTTACCTTGCATTAGGAACCGGTGTGGATACGCATTTGGTCTTTCTAGGTGAAGGCCCCGAACGCCAAAAGCTTGAGGGGATTGCTGGGGCTCATCATATAACTGGGGCAATCCACATTGTCGGATATCATGCTATGGCGCAAGAGTTTCTAAGCGCCTTTGATATTTTTGTATTGCCGAGCCGGTACGAGGGATTACCGTACACGTTGTTAGAGGCGATGGCGACAGGACTACCTGTTGTAGCCACCGCGGTAGGCGGTAATTGCGAGCTGGTTCGCGAGGGGGTCAACGGATTTTTGGTGCCACCGGATTCTGCCGAAGACCTGAAGAAAGCGCTTTATTCGCTTGTGCATGATGCCGAGCTGCGGGAGCGTTTCGGTAGAGCGTCGTTAGAAATAATCCGAAGTACCTATAGTAAACGTACTATGGTAGAGCAAACGCTTGAGCTATACCGGAGTTTATAAGTCACATGTTTGTTGTTTTATTTGCCGGGGTTTCTGTTGCTCCTGTAGCGAGCGTATAAAGCGATAGTCAAAGGGAAGGGCAATCGTGTTACATATTATTCATCCTCCTGCATATAAGGCCGAACGCCTTTATATTTACGACCTGCTTTTAGGTGAGTTTCTTGGGCTGGAGTACCAGCTTCAAGAGCGGCTCTGCGATGGCGTAAAAATAACACTCAAAGATGACCCTCATAAAAAAGAACTTTGTTTATCCGACCACTTTTTCAAGACCCCCGAGAATGAGTGGCTTACAGCTGATTCGCTGCCGAAACAGCCTCTCAGGATATGGGATATCTCAACTGCCCCTATCGATGCTACCGTAATTTCCACTGCGATTCCAGTGCTTTATGGGGACCGGCTAGCCTCCGGCTCGTTCTATGAGGAGACTCCGTCAACGATAGACCTGGGGTTAGATATTTTTGGAAGCGCTTTTTTCATGCTTACCCGCTACGAGGAACTCGTGGTCGAAGAGCGCGATACCCGGGAGAGGTTTCCAGCGACGGCATCCATAGCGTATAAGGAGGGGTTCCTAACCCGGCCGTTGGTGAATGAATATCTCGAGATACTGTGCTGGGCGTTAAAGCGGCTGTGGCCGTCCCTGGAGCGAAAACAGAGAAGATTTCGTGTCAGGTTAACCCACGATGTCGATTGGCCGTACTCCAGCTCCCAGAAACCTATACGGCCGTTTATCTCGGCCGCCGCTGATATTGTAAAACGAAAGGAACCGATGCTCGCAGTGCGGCGAATATGGGCGTTTCCTTATGCTTTACGCGGCAACTTTGATTACGATGTCAACAACACGTTCGAGTTTATCATGAATACTAGCGAGCAACACAATATTCGAAGTACGTTTTATGTTATTACCGAGCACTCTGCAGGATTGATCGATGGTATTTACTCTATCGAAGAGCCGTGGATCAAAAAGCTCTTGCGCAGGTTTAACGAGAGAGAACACAAGATCGGTTTACATACAAGCTACAATACGTTTCGCGACCCGGACCAAGTGCGTTTAGAATACGAAAAGCTTCTAGCAACATGTGAAGAGGTGGGAGTCCACCAGGCAAACTGGGGCGCCCGGCAGCATTTCTTACGCTGGGAGAACCCGATTACCTGGCAAAACCTTGAGGATACGGGCATCGATTATGATAGCACCTTGACCTTCGCCGACCAGGCCGGTTTTAGATGCGGGATATGCTATGAGTATCCTGTTTTTAATGTTTACACCCGTAAAATCCTTAAACTCCGCGAACGTCCGCTTATCGTAATGGAGGGCACCCTCCTTGATTATATGGAGTTATCCCTTGAAGTGGCGAGCCAGCACATATTCGATTTGCAAGACCGATGTAAATTATTTGGCGGCGACTTTACGTTACTGTGGCATAATAGCTCACTGATTTCTCGCCGTGAACGAAATTTGTATCAGGATATTGTCAACCGAATAGCTACCTAACGCGTAAAACACTCCATAATCGATTGCTATAGTTATGGTATAATCTGTTAAAACGCTTGGAGTACAATCAAGGCGTACAATATGCAAGATGAAGAGTATCTACTATCAACCGAAGATGGCCCTGACAAAGTCAAGATGCCGTCCATCGTAAAATCGACGGCCAAGATGTCGGTTGCGACGGCTTTAAGTCGGCTGACCGGCTTTTTGAGGAACATGGTGCTGGCTTACGCACTTGGCAGCGGTGCTTTAAGCGATACCTTTTTTACTGCCAACGCTATGCCGAACATTATCTTTGAGCTCATCGTGGGCGGTATTTTAGGTTCGGTGATCATCCCGGTATACGTCCAATACCTGCAGGACAAGAGCGATGACGAAGCTCGCTACATGATAAACAACCTCACGACCATTATCTGTGTCATCGGGGCTGTGGCAAGCTTGATCGGCGCCATATTCGCACCGTTTTTTGTTCACTTAATAACGATTCGCGAGCCTTCGCGCGCTACCCCGATGATGATAATGTTCTTTAGGGTATTTGCGTTTCAGATACTGTTTTATGCGATTACCGCTATGTTTAGCGGCATCCTTAGCTCACACCGGCGATTTACTATGCCTATGGCGGCCCCTATCTTTAATAACGCGGTAGTTATCGCCACAATACTGGGGCTCTATCTACCTCTCAGCAGGGGCAATCATGGGCTTGCGCTCTTCTTGCTGGCGCTCGGAACCACGGTCGGGGTGGCCGCTTTAGCCCTTGTGCAGGTACCATCGGTATTAAAAGCAGGAGTTTCATTGCGTCCGTATTTCAATCTCAGACATCCGGCGGTGAAACAGGTGGTCAAGCTTGGGCTGCCCATGATCGGCTTTGCCGCAACATGGCAGCTTAATAATGCCGTCATTTATGTGTTGCTTCAGCCATATAAGGGTGGAGCTATGGCATACATGCAGGCGCTGGTATTTTTCCAGTTACCGTATGCGATTTTCACACTTTCGATTATGACGGCGATATTCCCCGAACTCTCACATTTTGCCAACAAAAAAGATTTCGTGAGCTTTAAGGGAACCCTTTCCCTTGGTTTGCGGTCGACATCATTTGTTATGATTCCCTCAGCTGTCTTTATCGGTATTATGGCTAAACCGATCATCACGCTCACCCTTCAGCATGGGAGGTTTGATGCCGCCGGTACTCAGATAACGGCTGCGGTACTCGGCTCGTTTGCATTCGCATTACTCTCGATGTCATTCTATAGCATGCTGACGCGGGTATATTACTCACTCCAGGATACAAAAACGCCCATGATGATCGGCGCCGTAAGCGTACCGTTGCAGATTGCTTTTAACTTTTTGTTCATCGCGGTTTTCGGTGTGAGGGGGCTTCCATTATCATATGCTTTAGCGCTCACATTCGCCGTTGTAATCCAGCTCTATGTATTGCGGCGGAAGATCGGTCCTATCGGAGCTACTGGTATGGTTAAGGCTATGGGTAAACACCTTACGGCGGCAATTCCTGCGGGTCTCATAATCTATTTCATACACCATACCGCGCAAAGCGCTATGCCGTCTCACATGGTGGGTCAGATAGTGGAGATTATCGCCGCAGCGGCCATGGGCGCTATAACGTATGTGGGATTAGCGTTACTTCTCAGGGTGCAAGAGGTTGATTTCATTAAACAGTTACCACAGAGATTTCTTCGCACGAGAGTAAATCCGACCTAATATAAATGCTACTTCCAGAATAATTTTATCCCGATCCAGGCAACCATTAGAACCGCCGAGAGCAGCAGCAAGGGAATCACAGCGTCCACAATAATCACCGTCCGATATGCTGTCAATTTACATGACGAAGTATTTATTCCCAAATTAACTATGAGGCAGTTGATTTACTACAATCGCTTGCCCACTTAACGAAATAAGTCTTATAATTTTGAAACGGGCACGGAATACTCGAATTGAAACCACAGCGCGATCCGCAGCATTCTATCGAACGCGTCCACTTTTTCACCAACTATATATTCTCTGTCATAACGATTTGTTGATTAACATATGGCGGAGTTAATCCAACATTACATAATCGAGGAGGATGTAAGAGGATGTTCAAGTCTTATTCACGGAAGGGCAAAGGTGTAACGCCTGGGGGGTACGAAAGGAAACACAGGCGATATCATTTGCTCTGATAGCTTTACTGGTATCGTCATTGTATTTAGTTTGGCTGCTTCCGGCGGCGATAGCCAAAAGTGGTCAATCTAATGGGAACCATGCCAATGCAGTCTGCAACAGCGACAATAGTACCCACAGATCATCGAAGACAAGATCTAATGAGGATAAATCCCAGGGTCGGAATAAGAATAGTCGCAAATACAAAGACAAAGATGATGCTAGATGTGACAGCAGTATTCGAGAGAAGAGGCTTGGCAATGTTTGCGACCAGCAGGATTGCGACGGCCACGATTGGGATCAAGGCAAGAACTGTTGCAAGCCACATGGTAATTGCCGGAGTTGCCACCATCCTTAATAAAAGACGTGCTCGCAACTGGTAACTTGCGCTACGGGGACAACTGCCACGACCGCTTCCAAATGTACGACAGCGCCATGTACTACCACGAACACTACATCGCTATGTAGAACCACAACGACAGGTGCACCTGCCATGACCACCACGACTCACCCTTACGGGATGACTACCACGGTAACGACGCCTTGCTCTACGACCTCTACAGTTTTCAGCACTACGGTAACGACGCAGCAAGGAGGAACGACAACTACCTCAACGACGGTGTGGGGTTCAACTGTAACGACACAGAGGCTGGCTTCTACCACAACCGTTAAATCGAAAAAAACAGCTCCGGCAAAAACTACCGCTGCTTTAAAAAGAAAGTCGCTCCCGTTTACGGGTATGAGCCTGTGGACTATGATTTCGTTGATCGGGCTTGTAATCACCGGCGGACTTATTTACAGTTTCGGAAGGAAAAGGGTGGGGTAGGACTCCTTGTTTTTCGTCTGCTTGATTATTCTTATCTGCTATAATACATGTAAACGTGGAGGTGGCAAATGAAGAACTATCGGTTTTCAATCATAGTTGAAAAAGACAAGGATGGTTATTTTGCATTTTGTCCAGAGCTACAAGGATGTTACGCTCAAGGTGAAACGTATGAAGAAGCCCTGGAGAACATAAAAGATGTTATCCGCCTTCATGTAGAGGATAGGATTGAAAGCGGCGAGGAAGTGCCCCAGGCCGAGTCCGTAAGTCTTACCTCTATGGAAATAGCGGTATGAGCAACAAGCTGCCAAGGGTTACATTTGCTGATGTGATAAAAGTGTTAGAGCAAATCGGTTTCGCTTTTGCTAGGCAAAGCGGTAGCCACAAGATTTACAAGAATAACAGCGGCAGAAGAGTAACGGTCCCCTTTCACGCAGGTAAAATCCTGCATCCAAAAGTGTTAAATAGCATCCTTCGAGACATGGGCATATCAGTTGAACAATTTAGAGAGCACCTAAACAAGTAAAAAGCCTATTTGTTTTGGTGCGGTGATGGTTAAGTGATGGGTGAGAGTCAGAAACACGAAAAACTTGATATTATCTTGCGCTACTTCGCCGCTCTATTCTGCCTCACAATAATAACCTATTTTTCAAGCCAAACCTTTCATGCGCAGGATTTGCGACCGGAAATCCGGGAGCATAAAACCCTGGTTAGCGAAGTGCGGAAGCTTCCTGAGATGCGGTTTACTTACAGCCAAAAACCAACGGATAACCGGAAAAACCCTGTTGATTTCATCCACTTTTTCATTCGTAAGGGGGCGCATATGGTGCTCTATGGTTTTTTGGGATTAGCGCTTGCTTTGGCGCTACGAAATACAGGCTTGCCTGATTGGCGCAGG
>NZ_PFNG01000233.1:0-2388 GCF_002791875.1 Candidatus Aquicultor secundus
CTAAGCTTAGACCCTCCTGCATAAGAAGAAGGTTTCTGCACCCAAGATTCTTCAGTCGCATTCGCTCCTTCAGAATGACAATCAATTGCTAATCGCTCCTTCAGAATGACAATCAATTGCTAATCGCTCCTTCAGAATGACATGCACAGAAAGTAGGATGTCGCGGTACTAGTGCTACATCACACATTGGTTGATCGGCGGGTTTTGCCCGCACGGCTCTTCGGTAGAAGATAACCATACTCTAAGAGATAATCGGGGTAGGCTTACTTGATATCCTCAGGTAGCCTGATTACGTAGTCGTATGCCGATAACGCCGCTTTCGCGCCCTCACCCGCCGCTACGATAATTTGCTTCTGCGGGACGCTCGTGACATCACCCGCGGCGAAAAGACCCGGTATGGATGTCTTATTACTGCAGTCGACAATTATTTCTTGCTTTTCGTCGAGTTCAACGAGATCTTTCACAGGCGTAGAACTTGGCGCAGAGCCTATTTCAAAAAAGACACCCCGTACGGCAAGCTCGACCTCCTCGCCTGTTTTGCGGGCTTTTATTTTGATGCCCTCGACAAAATTATGCCCCTCGATTGCAGTAAGATCATAGCCTTTGTATATCCCCACATTAGGCGCGTGAAGCACCCTCTCCTGAATTATCGGATCGGCGCTCCACCCGGCGATCGAGACGATATTGACTGTCTTTGCGATTTTAATGAGCTGTTCAGCAGCGCCGAGCGCCGAGTTACCCCCGCCGATTACCGCAACGTCCATATTCTTAAAAAGCGGGGCATCGCATGTTGCGCAATAGGTCACACCCCTGCCGACGAATTCCTTCTCGCCGGGTACATTTAAGCGCCGTGGCGACCTGCCGGTGGCCATAATAACACTCTTCGCCCGGATTACCTCTCCTGTGACGATATGGATGTTAAAAAACGAGTCTTCCTTGGTTACCTTATCCACCTGCTGGTATTCTATCGGGATGCCGAATTCCTCAACCTGTTCTTCGAATTTAGCCATAAGCTCGGCGCCGGGAATCAAATTATAGCCCATATAATTTTCGATCCCCGCACTCCATGCGGCCATTCCACCTATATTATTGGTAAGCACCAGTGCATCCATTTTTTTCCGGGCGGCGTACACGGCGGCGGTCATTCCTGCGGGACCGGCGCCTATTATCACTACATCATGCAAGACTAATTCTCCAGCTATCCGGTTATGAGTTATAAGGCGGCTAACGCTGATTCCAATCGCCCCCGGTCGAAACCGATGATTACCTCGTTGCCGATCACTGTAACCGGAACTCCCAGTTGTCCTGATACCTCTACCAGCTCACTTACCTTTGCCGGATCGGCGGCCAGGTCGATCTCTTTATATTGAACACCCTGATCGGCGAGAAACTTCTTCACCAACGAACAAAACGCTCACGTCGGAGTGGAATAGACTTTTACCGTTCGTGCCATTCTAGCGACCTCCCAAATCTATGCAAACGGCCGACGACCGCGCACTTATGCCGCAGGTCGAACCGCTCCACTTACGTGAAGTTCGTTTACGACGTCCACCACACCGGGCACCGAGAATGCGACGAATTCGGCGATCCTCTTCTGTGTAAAGTTGGGAACCTCGCCGGTCAAGGTGACAACACCGTCGGTAACATCCACATTCATCTCGGTCAGATCAAGCCGCGTGTTTTTAATCAAAGCGGCCCTGACGTCTCGTTCGATCTCTGCATCAGCTATTGTAATCTCTGGTTTTACCACGAGATGGTTGACGACGTCAACAACCCCGGCAATCCAACGCGCATCGTTTTCGGCTTCCTGCTTCTCCACCATCGACGCCACAGTACCCCTCAAAAAGACAACGCCATCGATTACCTCGATGCTTATCCTGCTCCACTCAACCCAGGCATCACGCTTAAGGTTTCCTCGCACGTCATCGGCTATCTCCTCGTCGCTCTTTGCAATCGGTGGGACGACGCCGATGTTGTTGATGACGTCATTAACACCCCTCACCCGACCGGTGATGTCCTCGGCCAACACTTTTTCATTGTAGGTATCAACTTGGCCGTCGAGGACAATAACACCCGGTTGCTCTCCGCTTACCCGGACCATAGACTGGTCGATGCGCGTATCTGAAGATAGCGCACGCTTGACATCATTTACAAGATCTTCTGGTGTCATGATCCAATAACCTCCCCTTCTGCTTTAAAAACCCTGGTTATGTGGTGTTTCTACCCGAATTGCAGATTTAAAAAACATAGAAAGACGGTGAATAGCAACTGTCGGTCTGTTACGCCCTTTCGGTAAATCAGTGCTTTGTTATTTAAGTGTAGCAAGAAATTAAGATACGAGGTTGTTGGGTGAATCGGTGAATAGGACGACCGATGAAAATAGTAATG
>NZ_PFNG01000201.1:0-10617 GCF_002791875.1 Candidatus Aquicultor secundus
TGATTTCGTCCACTTGTTAATCATGGAATTATCCGGCGTCGCTTCGCTCCGAAAGTGGACGGAATGAATCGGAATCAGTGGTCGGAATCGGCGGAATACACAAACGTTGACTTCAAGGCAAATATAGTTTTTGACTCGAAGCAGTTCGTAGAAGTTGGTGACGATATTCTGAATAGCAAGAGCGTCGCTGTGAGCCAAATTGAGCAGGTATCGAAATACCTGGATGGCTTGGTTGGCACAGCAGATTTAAAGCAGGTAGATCAATACATAGATGATGTATTGAAATTCAAAGACGCTATGAAGAAAAAGAGGACAAGTCAAATCTTTTATGACTGGGTTTTTGGAAGCTATTTCTCATTGATTACAGATATTCTATTTGACGGGGTTCATATCGACAAGCTCTCTATGGGTCAAAAAGGGACGGTGTTGCTAAAGATATTCCTGGCCGAGGGAGACTCTCCTCTAATAATTGATCAGCCTGAAGAGAACCTTGACAACGATTTCGTCTACAAAGCGTTAGTCGATGCTTTTAGGGAAGCTAAGAAGAAAAGGCAAATTATAATCGCAACACATAATGCAAATCTTGTCGTAAACACAGATGCTGAGCAGGTTATTATATCAACCTTTAAGGATGGTAAGATAACCTACAGGTCTGGCTCAATAGAGAATTTGGAGATCAGAAAAGACATCACCGGTTTTCTTGAAGGCGGCGACGAAGCATTCAAGAGAAGAGAGATGAAATATAATATTAAGAGTTTAATTGCTCAATAACTAATTGCTGTAACTTAAAAATATGCCTTCCCAAAATAAATAAAGAACATAGGAAAGCATCTAGTATTTGGCATAGTTTGATGCCTGTTCGGTGTTCAGGCGTTTCTTCAGATTCATACCGCAGACACCCCGTTTTTTTAAAGCATTCCTTGGCAAACCTATTCCTGTAAATATTGTGGCTGAAAAAATCATAGTAGGGTTACATTTCTTGAGTTAGAAAAAGTCCGAAAATGGAAAATATCTTGTGGAATATTCGTACGACATATTAACGCTACCCATCATATATGTTGTGATCATCACCTGAAGGGGTGATGAGGCAAACATTTATACATGCTATATAAAGTAGAGGAGAATTAATTATGAGCACATATCATCTAGCTACCGATGGCGATGATTTTGAAAAACATTACTGGGACGAGTTTATTAAGGATAGATTCCCAAGCTATGAAGCCTTTTGGCAGAAATCCGTCGCTCCTTTAACAAATAGGCCCAAGGACATTCACTTTAAAACCAATCCAGAATTGGCTTCTATAAGTAAAGGGCCTCAAGATATCTGTATAGCACAGCTTCACTATACTGCCCTTCGACATCTAGCAAGAGCATATGAGATGTTTAATTTGCCTCGTTGTAATCTAGACATCTTGACAGAAGGAATGGCTAGAATTACTGGTGCTCTCGATGTAGCCTTTGAACTCTTGGAGCGATATAAAAATCCAACAAGCTACGATCCGTGGCTAGAAAAGAGAGATGCTAGTACTGGAAGATTAGGGGGCAATGAGGCTAGAAGACAATGGCAAGATGCGAACGGGTATCCCTTGCAACATTTAAGGAATTATAGAAATCATTTAATCCACGGTCGCTTAACGCCAGGTCTAATAGGCACTGATTTTTATGTTCCAAAAATCGGAACTGAAAGCAAATACTTTGATTGGCGATTAATTACTGACCAAAACAATAATCCAGGCCTCAATACAAATGATTTATCACCCGCCTGTGGTGTTTTAAGAGGGGCCTGGGATGAAACTCTTGATTATCTAGAAAGTAGCTGGCGAAGCAATTTGTTATAGGCCAGTAAAGACTGCAAATGGATATGGCGACTTAGTTTGAGGGGTAGCTATGCAAAAGTATGGCTTTGTTTTTACATTTCAGTTAGCAAATAACTTTTTCCTAGAGTTTCCAGATGCTGAAATCAGGATACCTCAGCCAGACGGTAAATACTTGTTTATCTCCATCCTGGGCAGAAATCCCAACACAAACCGTCAAGAACTTAGATTAAACGGAAAGTCGTTCAACACAGCAGAGGAGGCATATGGGTACGCGAAGAATGTGACCATCGCTCTTATACTGTGCTGTGCGCGACTCCATGCAGGCATAGATTTAGTCGCTAATATGCCGCCATTTAAATCATACAACAAAGAAGAGAATGCCAAAGATGCATATAGAATCAATATTTCAGAAATCGAAGACAAACAAGATCTTGAGCGAATTCATGCTGCGGGTTGCGAGGAAGGAATTATCCAACGGGTTTTCGAAAGCGGACATATAGTTGTTTATGAGTCAGGTATTCCAACGTTTTATACGCCTGGTTGGCATGTGAGACCAATTCATGGTTCTGCGAATGATAAGAAGTTCGGCATCGAGCTAAATCATGCATTTAGTATGAATGCTAGTATTTCTGATAAAGAAGCGCTAGCATTTGATCTTTACTTCACATCGCACTTTGAAGATTCAACACAAGCTCGTTTCTTAATACTAACGACAGCTATTGAGAGCATACTTGAACAGAAAGAGGCACCTCGAAAAACAATCCAGTTTATAGAGCAGCTCAAGGATTTAAGCGATAAATCAGATTTAGGTTTGGAGCAGATTGCAAGTTTGAAGAATGGACTCGGCAGGTTAAAGCGTGAATCAATAAAACAAACCGGCAGACGCTTAGCAAGTGAGCGTCTAAAGGATCAGAGATATGATGAAAAAAGTGCTAGTAACTTTTTTGCCTACTGCTACGACATCCGAAGCCAGCTCGTTCATAATGGTAAGGCGGATGACAGAAACGATCTAGGACGCCTAGTATATGAGCTTGATAGATTTGTAAGCGATTTGCTACTTTCCGGTATTGAGCCAAAATACCGCTCGATTAGCACAGAGACTAGAGAGTTTGAGGCATCTTCTGGAGATGACCAGTTATAGGATCAGGAGACACCCTTGACTTATTAGACTTAGCATAACCTCATCTCAGAGATATATCTCACCAACTTTTCCAACAACTCAAGGTTTGAATAATGTCCCCGGAGGACAGGACGACCCCACTTTAGCCCTTGTGAAAATGGCTTTCACAAGAGCTTTTTTTATTTCTGCCTATTGTTATGGGGTATCGTTACGGCTTGATGAGCTTAGAATTTTATTAACCCCATTTTCCGGCTGATCCAGAATTTAAAGATGTATCGTGCCAAAAGAGGATCGCAATTATGTGCAGGCGTTTCCTTATCCAGCGTCTTTATAATACGGCATGGTTTGTGACAGGGAAGCCCGAGGCAACAATCGAAGGCGTTAATGAGCCTGATCACGAACTGACCTTTGCAAAGTTTGCTGCTGCAATACAAGGCAGGGTAGGGGAGATATTGGCTTAAGAATGACTTTTTCAGAAGATGCAAAATCAAGATACTGTCTTAAGGTTCTCTGCATTTTGGCTGTTTGAAATCCTTAACTAAATCCTCCGATAAGTCTGCAAAGCTCTTCTTCCCCTTTGGCAAGATCAGCAATAACCCCTTTGTCAGTCTAAGACCAATGTCAATGTGACATAGTATATATAGAGACACATTGTTAGTTGTGTGAGATTTCAGCGTAAATAACAATGACATGACTAACAACAATACTAGTTGATAGTAGCAAAAAACGCAAAATATAGCAGGCAAATTAAACAGGTTGACGAATTACAAAATACCCCTTGATTCCAGAAGATAATAGAGTATAATTCGTAAGTAGAAAATTGAACGATTGGAGATAAACAATGCCGTATAATTTTAAGAAGTTTGAAGGACGTAATGCACGTCTAGAAAGTAGAATAACTATAACTAAATCAAATTCCATTGGTTTTCCCACTAAGTTCTACGTGGATAACAAGATTAAGGATTACAAATATGTAATATTATTCTGGGATGAGCAAAATCAGGCAATCGGCGTACATTTCACTAATGATGAAGAGAATAGGCATGAGAAAGATCGCTTCTCAGTTATCCATAGTAATAAGAATTATGGTGGGAGTGTAGTGACAAGAAGTTTTTTTAAGGCAAATAATATCGATCTAGAAAAATATCATGGAAAGTATGACTGGAAAATAGTCGACCTTGAAGATTACGGCCATCTTTATGTTATAGAACTAAAAGAGGGTAAATAAGGTCTTATATTGACAACCAATAATAACATAATCGACAGGAGATGCAGCAATGGGCAGAAATCAACATGTAGTACCTCGTGGTGATGGTTGGGCGGTACGCGGAGAGAGAAATACACGCGATACCTCGCATCATGGCACTCAACAACAAGCAATTGATGCGGCAAGGCAGGTCGCAAGGAACCAAGGCTCTGAACTATTAATTCATGGGCAAAACGGACAAATACGCGCGCGGGATAGCTATGGCAACGATCCTTGTCCGCCTAGGGACAATCGGTAGAGGAGCCGCGTATGTATGCTACCGACCCCTTTATCAACGAACTGGATGACCTTCTTGCCGGGATCTGCTTAAAGCTCCAGATTACCCCAACCCAGCATAAATTAGCAGAAGATAGATATATATCGGTTAGCAAATGGCTCTCCGACAAGAGCAGCCATTTTTATATCGCAAATTCCGATATATACCCTCAAGGGTCTCTAAGGTTAGGCACTACGGTTAAGCCCCTAGTCAACCAAGAGTACGACCTCGATTTAGTTTGTGAAATGGGGCTTGATTGGAATAACTTCGATCCAATCCAAGTGCTGGATGCAGTTGAATCAAGATTAAAAGAAAACGATAGCTATAGTAAAATCCTAGAGCGCAAGAACCGTTGCCTCAGGCTAAACTATGCCAATGAATTTCATATGGATGTTCTTCCAGCTGCTCCTGACACTGTTCGCAATCATGGTTGCATAAAAGTACCTGACAGAAAAGCTGAGGAATGGAAAGAAAGCAACCCAAAAGGTTATGCTGAGTGGTTCGAGAGACAAGCCAATCAGTTCGGCGAGGTTCTTGCAAAGGCAAAAGTCGAGCCGCTACCAGACCCCGAAGATCCAAGAGGTAAGTCAACCTTAAAATACATCGTCCAGCTTCTTAAGCGATCAAGGGACGTAGCTTTTGAGAACGATGAAGAGGTGGCACCTATAAGCATCGTGCTTACAACCTTAGCGGGTATGTATTACAGGGGAATACTTTCGATTAACGAGGCGTTTGCATATACCCTTCACAGCTTAACTAACGAGATTTCTGCCAATGATACCAGGATTGTCGTTCGCAATCCGGCAAATCAAGACGAAGACCTCAGTGAGCGCTGGGATAATAATCATAAGGCCTATAATGAGTTTGTAAAGTGGGTCAATGAATTATCGGATACATGGAAAAAACTCAACATTGTAAGAGGTCCTGAACTGGTAAAAATGCTTCAGGAGTTATTTGGCGAAAAGGTTACTAACGACGTCATAAAGGAACGAGCTGAGATTATATCAAGAGCGCGCAAAGAGGATTCACTTGGCATTACAAAAAGCGGGCTGTTAACAACAAGTTTAGCTAGCGGAATTACTCAGGTAAGGCCGAATAATTTCTATGGCGATTAAACATTTCCGACGTCCGGCAATTAAGATAGCCCAACAGGTGCTATCGATGGAAAACCGATACCCCGACTTCCAATGTGATTGGAAGCGAAATATGGCGATTTGGACAGGATATTTGCGCCCAACGGACATAAGCGATAATTACTTAGTCAAGTTTCAGTATGCAAAGTCAGAGTTTCCAAAGGTATGGGTGCTATCGCCTCAGCTGAGAAAAAGGGAAGGCGAAAAGCGAATACCACATACATATAAACATGATCGCCTTTGTTTGTTTTATCCTCGAGCACGTGAATGGTCCAGCGATATGTTAATTGCAGACACAATAATACCGTGGACCTCGCTATGGCTTTTCTATTACGAGATATGGTACACGACAGGTGAATGGTTGGGTGATGGCATTCATCCTACAAAAGAGGATAATGATTTTCGCGATATTTTAAACGAAGGGAATTCTAATGTCGGTGACAAGCGTTCCAGAAAAGGTTAGGACGCGGCTATGGGGCAAAGCTGCTGGCAGGTGCCAGTATGAGGGTTGCAATAAGCCACTTTGGATAGATGAGCTTACTAAGTTTGAATTCAATCAATCTTACGTAGCTCATATCATTGCTGATAAACCCGGTGGCCCACGTGGGGACACAGAACTCTCTGAGCTGCTAAAAGCCGATATTTCCAACTTGATGCTCATGTGTGACACGCATCATCGTCTTATTGATAAGGAAGACATTGCTGGCCATCCCCCCGAACTACTTCGGGAGATGAAGCGGAAGCATGAAGACCGCATCGAACTGCTAACAGATTTTAAGGAGGAAAAACAAAGCCACGTACTTTTATATGGCGCAAATATCGGGGAACATTCCGCCTATGCGAGCCTAGCAAAGGCAGCTCATGCTATGTTGCCAGAGCGATTTCCCGCAGAAAAGCCAGCCTTTGAGCTGAGTCTAAATAATAGTCTTTTTCAAGATCATGAAGAAGAATTTTGGGGCATGGAGCGAGAGAATCTCCGTAGGCAGTTTATTCAACGCGTGCAACCAAGGCTAGCTCAAGGGGATATCTCTCATCTATCAATCTTTGCGCTTGCTCCACAAGCCTTGCTTATAGAGCTAGGTAGGCTTCTTTCGGATATTCCTGCTGCCGACGTTTATCAACTTCACCGGGAGCCGTCAAATTGGAGATGGCAGGACAGCCCAGAGGATTTCGAGTACATTATTAAGCAACCATCGGCAGTTCAGTCTGGCGCAGTTGCCGTGAATCTATCGCTAAGTGCAACTATTAATGATTCACGTATCACTAGCGTGCTTGGCGATGACACGTCTATTTGGACAGTCACCATAAGAGAACCTAACAACGATTTCATGAAGAGTCGAGAGCAACTATCCCAGTTTCGCAAAGTGTTCCGTCGTTTATTGGACGAGATTAAGGCGCAGCGTGGACGAGATGCTGTATTGCACGTTTTCCCAGCTGCGCCGGTTTCTGTTGCTGTAGAAATGGGACGGGTTTGGATGCCGAAAGCCGATTTGCCAATGCGCATCTATGATGAGAATCGTGATAAGGGTGGCTTTAAGGAAGCCCTTGATATTCCGGGTTAAATGGGAGGGCTATAATGCCGTCAGTGTTAAAAAACCAACTCAGCAGTTTGCTACAATATCTTTCAGAATCACTGGATGTTCCGGAGAGCCGATATAAGGAAGCGGAAGAGCGATATCAGGGAATTGGCAGGTGGCTCTGCCGTAACGAATCAACGGCAGCTACGTTTAGGCCCGAGATATATCCACAGGGTTCCTTTCGACTTGGCACTGTTATCAAGCCAATCTCAGAGAACGAAGAGTACGATATCGACCTTGTTTGTGAACTCGCTCTTTCAAAGGATCAGCTTTCTCAAAAGCAATTAAAAGATTTGGTTGGACATGAAATCAAGGCGTATGCTCTAGCCAGAAATATGGCCTCACTTCCTGAAGAAGGAAGGCGTTGCTGGACATTGAATTACGCAGATGGTGCCCAATTTCATATGGATATCCTCCCGGCGATACCAGATGGCGAGGCATTCCGCAGGCTACTTAAGTTTAGCGGAATTACCGGGGATGACTATACCGACAAAGCTATCGCTATCACGGACAACACAGTACCTAATTATGGAAATATTGATGACGATTGGCCACAAAGCAATCCAAAAGGCTATGCCGAGTGGTTTAAAGACCGAATGAAAACCCAATTTGATTTTAGACGCGAACTTCTTGCCAAATCAATTAAGGCGAAGGTAGAAGATATTCCTGATTACCGCGTTAAGACGCCACTCCAACGAGCGGTCCAAATACTTAAACGTCACCGGGATATCATGTTTGCCGAAGACCAGGATAATAAGCCGATTTCTATCATAATTACCACATTAGCTGCTCACGCTTATGAGAATGAGGCTGATTTGCTTGATGCTCTGGGCAATATCGTAGATAAGATGCCGGGATTCATTCAGTGGCATAATGGTATTGCGTGGGTACCAAACCCTGTAAACCCGCTTGAGAACTTTGCGGATATGTGGGCCGAGCACCCCGAACGTGAACAAAACTTTCGGCGATGGTTGCAGCAAGTTCATGTGGACATAAATGAGGCCTTGCAGAAAGAAACTATTCAGTCTGCAGGTAGATCGCTTGAGAAAAGATTTGGCAATCGTCCAGTAAGCGAAGCCCTACAAAATCTTCCGCATGAATTCGACTCAGTTCACGGCCTTATGGCTGGAAGTGCCAAATCACCTAGCCGGTTCACCGTCGCTCACCGGCACCAGCCTCGATGGCCAATTCAGCTCAAAAGCTTTGTCAAAATCAAGGGTCATGTTAAACAAAATGATACCTGGTATGAGTTTAGTAGCGATACCACACCTTTACCTAAGCACTGCGACCTATGGTATGAGGCTGAAACAGACGTGCCTCGTCCATTCGATGTTTATTGGCAGATAGTGAATACAGGTACAGAAGCCGAGCGCTCTAACGGGCTACGGGGAGAGATTCTGCCCGCAAGAACAGCAGGTAGAGGTGGGCTCACTCAATATGAATCCACGCTCTACACAGGTATGCATTGGATTGAATGCTTTATCGTCAAGAATGGCATCTGTGTTGCTCGAAGTGGAGAGTTTGTCGTCAATATTGAATAGGTGCCGATCGAAAAGAACTACAACGGCGACGATCTCTGATGTAAGATCGCATTTCTATGTTGTAGAAACCGTTGGTTTAGATAGGGGAGATCGGAGTGGGGTTAGCAGATTGGTTTAGCATGTTCTGTTCCAATATCCAAGCAAAAGATGGCGGAACAATATCAACCCGTTACAAGAATATTACAAAGCGACTAAACACAGATTTTTGGAGTACCGACTCTAATACTTCACATGGCTTATACGTGGGATCGTATGGTAGAAACACAGCAATTCAAGGGTTCAGCGACCTTGATATAATCTTTCAGCTACCATACAAGATGTATGAGCAATATTACAATTACACAGGTAACGGCCAATCAGCACTTCTACAGACTGTAAGGATGTCGATCTCAAAAACTTACTCTACTACAAGCATTAGAGCGGATGGACAAGTCATCGTCGTTCCTTTTACCGATGGGATATCCTTCGAAGTTGTGCCCGCCTTCGTTAACACGGATGATAGTTTTACATATCCGAACGCTAACAATGGTGGCAGTTGGTGCGTGACGAATCCAAAACCAGAAATTAAGGCGATAAGAGATATAAACGCATCCTGTAACTATAACCTTGTGCCACTGTGCCGCATGATGAGAGCCTGGAAAAATAGATGGAACGTACCTATAGGGGGCCTGTTAACAGACACCCTGGCATATCAATTCATTGCCAACTGGGAGTATCGAGATAAGTCATACTTTTACTACGATTATATGTGCCGCGATTTCTTTGATTTTATGGCCAATCAAGACAAGGACCAAGCGTATTGGAGAGCTCCAGGTAGCGGTCAATATGTCTATGGTAAAGGGCTTTTTCAGTATAAGGCAAAGCAATGCTACAACCTTGCGGTAGCAGCTATCAAACACGAGCAGGCTACTCCAAAACAAGAATGGTCTGCGAAACAAAAATGGAGAGAGATCTTTGGAGCATCATTTCCAGACTAACGATTCTCCGGAATCTAGGCGAATACTCGAAGGTCAACTTCGAGAGTGTTTTGGGCGGGTTGTTTATTCCCACAAGACACAGGAGAAGTGCGCCGACATACTTCTCTTGCGCCTTGCAAGAATCAAGGTGTCGCAGATAGCACTGTCCGCTATCACTACAGCGGGGTTCATTGCGGCTGTATTTGGTGCTGGCAAACTCGGTGCCACGCTAGGCATCCTTGTTTCGACTACCCTGCTCGCCCTGAATGCATATACAAAAGATTATGATCTCGGCGAGCTGGCACAAAAACATAAGCAGGCAGCCAATGATCTATGGCTAATAAGAGAAAAGTATCTATCTCTGATTACAGATTTGGTGATGGGTGAAAAACCCCTAGAAACACTGCAGACAGAAAGGGACATATTACTTGACGAGCTTCATTCTGTCTATGGTGGCGTTCCAAGCACCATCTCCAAAGCATACAAAAAGGCTCAAGAAGCACTGAAAACTTCTGAGGATATGACATTTTCTGAGGAAGAGATCGATGCTTTCCTCCCAAAGGAATTAAAAAGAGCCAAATAGCCATCGACAATGTTTACCACAATGCTGCTATAGCGTTATTGCGTCATCGCAGCAGTATGGTGGCGAGCCGAAAATGAGGTTTTGTGCTGCTTAAAACGCTCTCGATTTTTTCCGTAAATTCTGATATTATATCAACGCAGCTCAGAGACGTATTTTGTGAGCTTCTCCAGTAGATCAAAGTTTGAATAATGTCCTGTCAGGACGACCAGAGAATGACCTCAAGAAAATGTCTTGGCAAAGGCATTTTCTGCTATTAGGAGTAATTACCCCCGAAAGGATTTGAACTCTCTTGTTAAATTTCCTGTTTGGCTATTGATGCAATATGCAACCACTGGGCAATTAGAAAAGAGAGAAAGATCTACATATT
>NZ_PFNG01000112.1:0-2325 GCF_002791875.1 Candidatus Aquicultor secundus
TGGCGGCTCCTTTGTCTATGATTGATTAGTTACCAACCTTAGGCTAACTGGGCCGCCTCTTAATTTCAACTAGGCCAGGGACAAGCTCAGCCGGATAACTACATAGTAACGGCTTTCGCAAATCCAGGTGTGCTGGTCGATTCGGCGCCTCAGGTATTCGCGCTTGGTGGTGGCACGGTTACGCTTAGCGAAGCTCAAGCTTTAAAGCTTCAAAATGCGGTGATTACCGGTAGCGTGCTTAATCCGGACAGCGCGACCGCTTCCGGTGGTGTAGATGTTATGATTCATAACGATAACTGGAGTTTTCAGGAGCACGCCAGGACTGATGACAGCGGGGTTTACCACTTCGGCCAAATCCCCGAAGGAGATTACGCCCTCGAAGCTCAACCGGGACCGGATTCTTCATATAGCCAGGCACCGTCGGCAACCGTTCACATTACCGGGGGAGTACAAACGCTTTCCGCTATCAAACTAACTAACCCATTGGTTAGTGGAACCGTAACAGACCCGGAGAGCAATACGGTGCAAGGTGCGTTTGTTCAGGTCCATGACAATACTTGGACGCACGTCGCGGGCTCTTCAACAGACTCAAACGGAAAATACAAAATCGGAGGGCTGGCAACGGACGTAACCTATACTGTAGAGGCGATGCCAGGTCCGGGCTCACCGTACAGCAAATCAGCCCCCCATGATATATATATTGCTACCGGTTCGACACAGACAGTCGATCTTGTACTTACCACGCCTTTGATCGTCGGCAAGGTAGTTGGTCCTGATGGGACCACCCCTGTAAGCAATGCAAACGTGACCCTGCATACCACTAACTGGGATAAATCTTACTTTACCCCACCGACGGGATCGGATGGTAGCTTTTCCTTCGGTGGCGTTGCTACAGGCACATACATACTTGACGTTCAAAGGCCATGGGATCGTCCGAACCTTATCCGCCCCGGGCTGATAAATATTGTCGTACCACCGAGTGAGAACACCTATACGGTGTCCGGTGACTGTACGACGGAAACTGTAGGCGGCGTTTCTATTGTCAAGGTTGCTTTTACTAAAGCGATGAAAAACATAATTGGAACGGTTACAAGGGATGCGACCGCGGTCGCCAATGCGAACGTCGTTGCCTTCCAGCAGCAAGGCAACGGTTTTACCTGGGGAATTACCGATAGTAACGGAAATTATAAACTTGGGGTCTCCGGCGGGCAGTGGATGGTGTCCGTAGAGCCAAATCATAATTCCACCAGCTCGATTGATTGGGCGTATACCGGGCAACCTAAGCCGGCAATCTTTAACACCGATACTTCAGCATCCGAGACCCAAACAGTTAATTTTAATGTTGTTACAGCCAATGCACTGGTTACCGGAAGGCTTTTGGATCCGAACCTCAATCCGGTAGGCCAGGCCAGGGTTGAGGTGCGAAACAGCACCGGCCAGGGCAACGGGGCCAACCCCGATCCTGTGACAGGAAACTTCAGTATCAATGTGCCGGCTGGTTCATATCAGGTCATGGTATTCTTGCCGCCGGATTCGCCGTACGGACCCCCGCAGGTACAAAAAATTACGGCAAGCGATTCGACAACGACGGCTTTGGGCGACTTAACACTTACCACAAAGAGCAGCCAGATCACGGGTCATGTGACTGCAAGCGGCCAGGGCGTAAGTAATGTGCGGGTTACGGCATGGCAGGAGCGGGGCGGCTTTACCGAGACTACGACCTCGGCCGATGGCTCATACACGTTAAACGTCTCGGCGGGTAGCTGGGAGGTAAACGTCGAGCCCTCATCCGATGCATCGTATGTTTATAGCGGCCCTCCGACCAGGGTTACCGTAGTTGACCACGGTCAGGGTAGTGCAAACTTTGCCGTAACCTATGCTGACGCAACAATTCAGGGTCGAGTAGTTGATGGATCGGGCAGTATTTTAAGCGATCTATACGGTTTTGCAGTTGCCATGAACAATAACGGCGGCTATGGCGGTCCGCTGGATGCCGGTCGCTTTGAACTGAAGGTGCCGAACGGTACCTATTCGGTTAGCGGCGGGTTACCACCCGGCGCCCCGTATATGCTAAACGCTGTAAACGGCGTTGATCTCGCACCGGGTCAGACGAAGTCGGTTACGCTTACCGTGCAGCCGAATGAT
Organism: Candidatus Aquicultor secundus; assembly: GCF_002791875.1. Lineage (NCBI taxonomy): Bacteria > Bacillati > Actinomycetota > Candidatus Aquicultoria > Candidatus Aquicultorales > Candidatus Aquicultoraceae > Candidatus Aquicultor > Candidatus Aquicultor secundus. The sequence continues at coordinate 2,146 of NZ_PFNG01000112.1, forward strand.
AAAACCATCTCCGGTAAACTGCGCGACCAGACGGGTGCGGCGATTACCGATACCAATACCGATCTCTTCGTTGAGATCTTTGCGGTAAACGGTAACGGCTCGTTCCAGCACACAGTTGCCGAGCAAGATCCCGGAACACATGAATGGAAGTATACGCTGAACGTCTCGGATGGAACATGG
>NZ_PFNG01000088.1:0-10530 GCF_002791875.1 Candidatus Aquicultor secundus
CCGGAGGAAAGACGAACGATCACCATCTTAGCCCGCCGTCCGACACCGATTATCGTTGCCCCATCCACACTCCGCTTAAATTCTTCTGCAGGCATCCTGAGCACCCGTGGCACCGATATCTCAACATTCACAATCTTTCGCCCGACAACAGTTTTTTCGAGTTCCCTGCGTATTGTCTCCGCCTCGGGCAATTCCGGCATACATACCACCACACTTTATCAAAAGCTCTAACAAACCCTTTTCTCGACGTACTTTTGCTTTCCCTTTTTTGTAACACAATAAAAAGAAATAAGCATACATTCCCTTACATTGTCCATCCAAGGGCTCGCAGGGCAATTATCCGTGTTTCGTGTTATCCTGGTGTCCCAAAGGGAATAAGATATGCAACATGCATTGGTGAGGATACTATGCTTTTACCAATTCGGGATGATAATCCGACTAGACGGTTCCCAATTGTTACGATCGCTTTGGTCGCAATAAACATAGCCATTTACATTTATACGCTGACATTACCCGGGCAGCAGGCGCTCGCAGAATTATATAACCGCTATGCGCTCTTCCCCAAGGCTATTGTGACCGGTCATCCGGTTGTATCAAACCAGATACAGCCGGTATATCTATCGCTTTTCACATCAATGTTTTTGCACGATAGTCCACTACCGCTTCACGTTGGCTTTAATATGCTCTTTTTATGGATTTTCGGCAACAACGTCGAGGATGTGTTCGGCCGCTTTAAATACATAATCTTCTACCTCTTTGCGGGTATTGCGGGGTCGCTTTTGCAAATCGCCATAGACCCAAACTCAACGATCCCGAATATCGGGGCAAGCGGCGCCGTCTCCGGCGTTCTTGCAGCCTACTTGATACTATTTCCAAGCGCCCGCGTGCTGACGGTGATACCGATAATATTTTTCTTTACGGTCGTGCGAATCCCCGCCATCGTTGTCATCGGTTTCTGGTTTCTCCTGCAAGTATTTTCGGCCTTCTTCGGTATGGGCGGCGCCGCAAGCGGAGGTGTGGCCTATTTCGCCCATATCGGTGGCTTTGCCGCCGGCCTTCTTATGACTCTCTTCATCCCCCGGCACAAGCACCGGCTACCGCAGCAGTTTTAGCAGGAAATAGTAGAGGAGCGATCGAGCCGACAAAAGGTTGCCGGCAGATTACACAACATGGTGTATGCGGTAATATTTTTGCTATACTATAAGAGTTGTTAAAAGCTATGCTCTCTGGATTGAACTTGCAGAAATAAGTAGTCTTGATTCAACGTCCTTCGCTCTATTTTAATCCTGAGTTCTAAAAATTTTGATATAATAACGGCATTTAAGTATCCTGTTACCTAGTGCCTGAATCTAATAGCTGGTTTAATTGCTGATCTAATAGATGATCGAACCTTTACCGGAAAATCTAAGCGCATAAACGCTGATTAATAATCGGTCGGGAGTCCGACCGATTGTCAATAAATAATTTGCAACGGCTTTCAAATTTTGAAGCTCTGGGAGGAGATATTGTTGAAGAAATATGCATCAGCGAACATCAGAAACGTGGCTCTGGCAGGCCATGGCGGAAGCGGCAAGACAACTATTGCTGAAGCTATGCTTTTTACCACAGGAGCGATCAGCAGGTTTGGTAAGGTCGACGAAGGCAATACCACGACCGATTACGACCCCGAAGAGATACGGCGCAAGTTTTCAATCAACGCCTCCCTTGCGCCCTGCGAATTTAACAACCACAAGATCAACATCGTCGATACCCCCGGATACGCAGATTTCATCGGTGAGGTTTACGGCGCTCTGCGTGCTGTCGATATCGCGGGAATCGTCGTCGACGCGGTTTCGGGCCTCGAGGTGCAGACCGAACGCGTCTGGGGTATTGCAGACGAATACGGCCTGGCAAAGATAGTCATCGTCAATAGGATGGACAAAGAGAACGCCGACTTTGATGAAACGCTCAGAGTAATGCAGGAAGTTTACAGCGACAAAGTCACCCCCCTTCAAATCCCAATCGGGAGCGAAGCCGACTTCAAGGGCGTCATCGACGTGCTAAAGCAAAAAGCATATATAACGAACAACGGGAAAACCTCTATTGAGGATATCCCCGGGGATATGGCCGATGCAGCCGCAGCGGCTCGTGAGGCACTGATTGAGCGAATCGTCGAGAGCGATGACACACTAATGGAGAAATACCTCGAGGAAGGGGAACTCTCCGATGCCGAAGTCATGTCCGGTATTAAAAAAGCGGTTGCATCGGGCGCGGTGATTCCCGTTACGGCCACCGCCGCCTTTACCTCGGTTGGTATCGAGGGTCTGCTCAACGCAATCGTTGACTACCTCCCATCTCCTGTGGACAGGGGGGCTATCGCTGGAATCGACCCAAAGAGCAAGGAAAACATCGAAAGAAAGCCAACCGAGTCTGATCCCCTCGCAGCGCTTGTATTTAAGACGGTCGCCGACCCGTATGTCGGTAAACTCAGCTACTTCAGGGTTTTCTCGGGTAGCTTCAAGGCTAATTCAACGGTAGCCGATTCGAGCCGCGGCAAAAAAGAACGCGTGGGCCACGTATTTGTCGCTCGAGGAAAAACGCAGGAAGACGTTGCAGAGCTTCCGGCGGGCGATATTGGGGCGGTCGCCAAGCTTGTCGATGCAATGACCGGCGATACGCTCTGCGATGAGGGTAAAGCCGTCATACTTCCCCCGGTTAAATTCCCCGAGCCCGTTATTTCTGTGGCTGCTTCAGCAAAGACCAAGGGCGACGAGGAAAAGTTGGGTACGTCACTCAACAGGCTCGCCGAAGAAGACCCCACCCTTACCGTTAAGAGAGATGTCGAAACCCATCAAACGGTACTCTCAGGGATGGGAGATATGCATCTCGACATTATTACGGAGAGGCTAAAGAGAAAATTCGGGGTCGAGGCCGCGCTGTCTGCCCCGCGAATTCCGTTTAAAGAAACGATTAAAGGTAACGCCTCGGTCCAGGGAAGACACAAGAAGCAATCCGGTGGCCGCGGGCAGTTCGGAGACGTCTGGATCAAAGTCGAGCCGCGACTACGGGGCGAAGGCTTTGTGTTCGAAGACAAAATCGTCGGCGGTGTCGTACCTCAGCAATACCGCCCGGCGGCCGAGAAAGGGATCAGAGAGGTCATGGATCAAGGCATCTTGGCCGGCTATCCGGTAGTCGATATTAAGGTTACCCTCTACGATGGCTCATACCACGCGGTAGACTCCTCGGAAATGGCCTTCAAGATTGCGGGATCGCTCGCGATCAAGAAGGGCTTCATGGAGGCCAAACCGATTCTGCTCGAACCGATCATGAAGGTCGAGGTAGTTGTTCCCGACCAGTATATGGGAGACGTTATCGGCGATCTCTCGAGCCGACGGGGCAAGCCGCTGGGTTCTGAGCCGCGCGGTCGCAATACCACCATTAGCGCGTTAGCCCCCCTCGCGGAGATGTCGACATATGCCAGCACGCTCCGTTCGATAAGCTCCGGCCGTGGCGCATACCACATGGAGTTCGACCATTATGAAGAGGTTCCGGCGGACACAGCCAAGAAGATCATCGAGCAGTACGAAAAAGAACGCGCTGCCGGTTCATAAGCGAATACACCAATATCATCAAAGAGGCGGTTTAACAGCCGCCTCTTTTTTGTTGCATTACCAATCACCGCCGGCACCGCCTCCGCCGGAGCCGCCGCCCCCGAAGCCGCCGAAATCGCCGCCGCCCCCACCAGAGCCGCCGGGGCCCCAGCCACCGCCGGCCCACCACGGGATTGGGGTTATAGCGTTGCTCCGATCGCCGGGATGCTTCTTGCGCGCCTCGTACGCCCTCGACACAACAAAATCAAACAAGAGGCCGACGGGGACAAGCAGGGCTATGGCGATGATCCCCGCCATTACCGAGAACAGCATAACGGCAAGCCCGGTCACACCCCCCAGAACTCCGCCAAGCCACCAGCTTTTGGTGCGCCCGAGGACAGACACAAGCCACTGAAACACACCGAGGATCAGGAAGAACCCGAAGTATATAAGGCCGTTGAAGTTGCGTCCGTGGGTTCGGATGCCCTGAAACGGCTGCGGATCTGCCGCAGACGGGGCTTCCCCCGAGAGGGTTTTGGTGATCGCGTCAACTCCGGCGGTCACACCCTGGTCATACTCATTTGCTTTAAGCTTTGGCGTGATAACGGTATTGATAATACTGTAAGACCGGGCGTCGGTCAGGTCGGGCTCAAGGCCGTAGCCTACCTCAATCCTTACCTTGCGCTCATCCTTCGCGATGAGCAATAAAACACCGTTGTCCTTACCCTTCTTGCCGATTTTCCACTTCTCAAAAAGCCGCACGGCAAAGTCCTCAACGGTTGTTCCCTGCAAGTCTTTTACAGTGACAACTGCGATTTCATTCCCCGATTTTTTCTCATATTCGCCTAACCTGCCGTTAAGCTCATTGACTGTGCCGGATGACAACATACCGGCGAAATCGTTAACGTAGCCTGTCGGCTGCGGCAGCTTAAGATCGGCAAACGCCGGACTTACGCCAAGCGCTACTACTGCAATGAGCAGGATAGCAAGAACGGTAAGAAGCGATTTTTGTCGTGCCTGTCGTGCCATATGATCTCGCCTAGTTTCCTAAATCTACTTTTGGGGCCTTCTCGGCACCCGCTTCGCTCTTAAACAACGTCCTCTCTTTAAAGCCGAACATGCCTGCGAACATCACACCGGGAACGCGACTAATGCTGATATTGTACTCGGTCGCCACCTCATTATACCGGCGACGCTCTACCGACACCCGATTTTCGGTACCTTCAAGCTGCGCCATGAGCTGCTGGACCGTTTCGTTCGATTTTAGCTGCGGGTAGTTCTCCATGATAACCAGGAGGCGAGCCAATGCGGATTCGACCTGGTTAGTGGCTTTTACCTTCTCTGTCGCGGTCTGAGCCCCGGAATAGCGGGTTCTTGCTTCGGCGATTTCTCCAAAGACTTTTTGCTCTTGCTTTAATGTGCCCTTGGTTGCTGCGACAAGGTTCGGTATTAAATCAAACCTGCGCTGATACTGCGTCTCGACCTGCGCCCACTGGTTATCAACGGCCTTGCTCTTGGTCACAAACGAGTTGTAATACCCACCAAAAACAACACCAAGACCTACCAGCAGCAATACGAGGATGCCTACTACGATGAGACCCTTTCTCATTTTATCCATTCTCCTTTATGGGAATTTGCGTATAAAAAGCGCCGTGCGGCACCGTTCTCGATACCTACCGGCACTTATCAATCACACCTATTAATTAATAAGTGCGTGAATCTTCATTGCATATCTTTATAGGACTCTTTATAAATCAAAGAATTATGACGGTGGAGCCTTTTCCTGTCATGCTCAGGACAGAGCGTTTTAATGTCGTGCTCAGGACCGGGCTCCTTTACCTTCACAGCAATGCGCTACGGCACGAAGCATATATCTTCTTCTGATCAAAAAGGCACCTCCTTGCTTAAGATATGGGTATACGGGTATATGGGTTTATGCGTCTGGAATATCCGAGTTACTAAAAAGGTCCGAGCAACACGAGAACCCGCTAAAATACTTCGTACAACAACTCCTCAATTTGCGCCCGTTAAGCGAATAAAACACCTGCTGTCCTTCTCTGGCGGCAAGAACCAATCCCGCGTGTCGCAGCAACGCCAGATGCTTGGAAACGGTCGGCTGGGATATACGTAGTCCATGCACAAGATCGTTAACACACATCTTTTCTCTTTTCTCAAGCAAAGACAAGATTTTATGACGGGTCGGGTCAGACATCACCTGGAAGAACAGTATTTTCAATCCCATCTGGTCCATGCCGACTCCTATAATCTTATGCATATATGCCAATATCAGAATATCCTATCACTGTGCGGGATGGCTGTCAATTACTTTAATATTAATGGGTTGCCGGATAATTATGGGTACCGCCTGGATTGTTTTGCTTGTCCTCTATGCGGACCCCTGCTGCTACAGGGCTTTTATCAGCACGTCCGGGTTCGTTATTCCTGCCAGCTCTTCCGACTCAAAAGGATGTTTAAGGAAAAGGATATCCGCAAAGGGCAATACCTCATGAAACGCGACCTTATCATACAGGGTATATACCAACCACTGAACAATTGTTCTTGGTTTGTTACTAATGTTCATTTTTATATTACACTGCTTGTGGTTGTTACAAGTGAGCAGCTCAAACCTGTTCTGCGCCTGAAATTACCGGTCGGCAGGGCTTTAGGGGAGCCCATGCAAAAAGGCTTCTTTGGCGCGATGATTCCATATCCTTGGGTTATGGCAATCCAAACATACGGAGTCGAGATCTTGCGCCGGCTGGGAAGCAAGGGAGAGTTGCGTGACTAGGTGGTCTCTAACTTGGCCGACATCAATAGGTTTTCCGTCGATGTCGACTCCAAAAAGCTCGTCTTTTAGCATCTTCCAGGCTAAAGTGCGGTGCGGCCAGGAAATACCAAGACTGATACAATCGGGCGAGCAATTTATATCCGAAGAGACGCTGTTTTTTTCAACATCAAGATTATTTATGATACCGGAGGACGGCTTTTTAGTTAGAGACATACCGGATGATCCGTGGCACATATCACAGTCGCTACCGCCGCTATGGCACTTCCTGCAATCAGGCCCGTTGTTGTGCTTGTCTTCCGGGTTGAATATCGCTTTTCCGGTAGTCTTGTCTACCTGCGAGTCATGTGAGTGCGCCGTAACGTAGCTTTTGATTCCATAATCGCCGCTTAAAGCCCTCTCTTCAGAAAACACTAGAGAGTTGTTGTTATGAAGCCCTGCATCGCCGTCATGACAATCAATGCACGTCCGGTTGACCATATTAACATTGCCGTAAGTAGTACCAGTTTCAGCTGCGGTGGGTGAATCGCTATTTTCAAGATCGTCCCAGTTTATGATAGTCCCCTGGACGGGGTACGGGATGGCGCGTGAGAAGTTGCCCTTGTATCCATCATATATCTGCACACCGGTTTCGACATTACGCTCCTGGTCGGGGTTCTTGGTTAGAATGTCGTTATCAAACTCGCTGTTTATAGCCTGATAAAACGGTGTACCTTTGGCTTTATGGCTGAAACCTTGGCCCGGATAAGGATGTGCCGGATGGCAGTCGAGGCACGACATGCCCCCGCGCCAGTATTTGGCGGCAAAAGCGGGGTATGTATCATCGGGAGCCCTCCACTTACCTGATGCAATACCGTAGCCACGGCTATGGCCTGATCCGTTTTCAGAACCGTTTAATTCGTCGTTGTCCATAACGACGAAGTATGCAGAGCCGGCGCCGTCCGCATGGCACCAGTCACACGAACCATCGTCGGTTTTGCCGATATTTATGGTTTTATAGCCAACCCCGTTTTTAAATTCATGGCATCCCCTGCACCTGCCCGGCGCGGTGATGTATGTTCCAGTAAGGGTTATATTAGTTAGTTTCTTAATTGCTTGAGTTTGTTGCGAAGACGTATCGAACGATTTAAGTTCGACGGGCTGCGAAGTATTCCACATAGTTGAATCGTTAGCTGCTGCGTATGGCACCGAAACAAAACACGAACCAATAAGGGCGACTGTAAACAACAGTCTCTTTATCATTGTACCCAATCGTGCCTTTAACAAGCGTTATCTGGATTTTCAAAGAAATTCCTTATATGTATCGGCACTTAGTTGGGATTTTTTAGGGCTCACGGTGTGCGGGGTTCGGGTAGAGCCGGTAGGCAGATTAGGTTTTTAAGGGGGGGGGAACTTGCTACCGGCGGAAGAGGCCATACGGTTTCAGCCACCGTTTGGCCGGGCTTCAAAAGATGGGATTCAAATCCTGAGAAGAATGATCAGATAAAAGGCCAATCCTATTCCTCTGAATCCCCTTTGTTATCGCCGTCGGTGTTTGCGCTTATCTTTGTTTTAAAGAAATAGCCGATAGCGGCAGCGATGACGATTGGGATGATATAGATGAGTAATGAGGTGCCGTATGATGAGCCCCTGTTGGATTCATCCTGTATCTGTTCGCTTTGCTTTGTTTCTTTACTTAAGTCTCTTTGGGTTACCGCTCCAATTGAGGACTTTGCCGCCACATAGAGAATCCCTTTGGGCCCAATAGAAACCTTACCGCCAACCTTGGCCCTCCAGATCATCACGCCATTCTTCCCCATACAGGTAAGAAAGCCATCGGTTGAAGTCACGAAAATATTACCGGCGCCGTCAATGAGAGCGGGGCCTTCATGTGAGTTATCGGCGCTATCGGACGGCCATTTCTCCACACCGTTAGGCATTACAGCCTCCACGCGGCAGTCGCCCTGCCAGTATTGCCTGTCATCCGTGTAGTTCAAAGAAGTTGTGCTGAAGATTATGGTGCCGTCCTTTTGTAGCGCGGGCATATTCGCCGATTTGCCTTTCGCCTCAAAGTACCACTTCAAGCCGCCATTCGGCTTAATTGCAAAGAGGCGTCCCTTTCCCAGCTTCTTTTGGTCCTCATCCTGTTTAGTTAATAGTCCGTCATCTCTGGTCATACCAAAATAAATTGTGTTGTCAGGGGCCAGGATGGGTGATGAAAGCTTAATTGCGCCTTTTTCAGTTACTTTATATTTCCATTTTAGAGAGCCGTTAGCGTTAAGGGCGTAGAGACACAGGTCCTGTGCGGTAAAGTAAACGCTGCTATCGTTTCCTAATGTAGGCGAGCCGTCTATCTGCCCGCTTGCAGCGTATTGCCACTTGATTTTGCCATCGCTAGAAACGGCATAGAGAGTTTTACCTTTTACGGTACCGACATAGAGGGTGCCGTCGTTACCAAGCATGATGCCGCCGGAAGATTCACCGTTAAGAGGCACCTGCCATTTTACCGAACCATCAGTCTTATTAAGCGCGGCCAGCGTCGTACCTATAACCGCGTAAACGGCATCTTTCCCGATTGCCGGAGACCCTGTTACCTTGCCCGTTAGCTTTGAGACCCACCGCACCTTCTTGTCGGGGGCAAAGGCGAACAACCCCGAGTGACCGGATGCGTCGGGCTTTGACGACTCCGTGGATGTTGTCGAGGAGGACTCTTTATCAAACGGCGTAACATCGACACCGACATAAAAATTGCTGTCTTCGCCCACAACTATCGGGGAGGAAGGCTTACCGCTTGTCCCAAACTGGATGACCCAGAGAATCCCCGGTTGAGACGGGGCAATATTGTTGCTACGACCGGAATGGCCCGCATCATGCTGGTAAACGCCCCAGCTATCAGTTGCAGCTGCGAGTACGGGAACCGATAATCCAAACAGTAGAAGTGGGACTACTCCCGCAAGTAATACCACCAATCTACCTATAAAACCTGACCGCCTGTTAACAAGGAACATATCTTTCCTCTCAACTCCTTGCACCTTTTTGCTTCTTACATGCTAAACCAAGGTATCTTTACATTGATAAACCATAGATAATGATAACACAACTCGGCGATCATTCTATCCCCAAGTTGCCCTCGAATTTGCATGAAAAGCTCCCGGCCCGGTAGGAGTTAAAACAAGCGGGTATCAGCGCGATTATAGCGTTGTTTTTAGGAGGTTTTTCGCGGCAAGGTTCATGCCGCTTGATACCAGAGGTGTTGGCAACTTTGAGCCTCCTACCGGAATCGAACCGGTAACCTCTCGATTACAAGTCGAGTGCTCTGCCAAGTTGAGCCAAGGAGGCAGGGAATTATCTTAGACTATTTCCAGAGCCTACATAAAGAAAAGCTGTGCTCAATATCACAGCTCAACTACCCTGATAGCCAAGCATGATTATACCACACGGGATTTCAAAGTATCAACTTACATGTTGCCGGAAACAGTGTTTCCCCCAGAGAATCCTGGGGTCGGGCTTATCGGCCGGCCAAACCTTGGTTTTTAATAACAGTCAGCTTCACGACCAAATTACTTCATAATGGCCAGAAGCCTGAGAGCCGCCTTATAGATCAGCCAGAAGATAACAATGGTTATAAGGGATGAGAACTCGATGACCATGGTTCCCGAAATCACATTACCGACAATCCCTTGGAATATGCCTACGAAGGCGTTTGTGAAGTTATAGATCAAGGTTACGAACGCGTTGTTTGAGTTGGCCCCGATAAGCTTAAATGCAAATCTGAGCAACACAACCGCAACCATTATCCAAAATATATAATCCACGATTAGCGCGATTTTTATATTGGAACTGATCTCTGTAGGCGTTTTAATTCCGGCAGATGCCGAGCTTTCGTTGAGAACCGGGGCCTCGATCTGGGTGTGGTTTTCTACTTTTTCCATGAACGCCTCCTGTGCCGTCGCTAAGACAGTGCAAGGTCGTTTGACTCCAGAATATTATACGCCAGAGGAAACGGAATGCATACAGTTTTTTAAAACCATTTGGGAGCCAGGAGCCAGAATAAAAACCTTCTTCTTACGATAGTTAGACTACGCCTAAACGCTAGTGCCAGAACACCATAATTATTGTGTCATTCTGAGCGAAGCGAAGAATCTAGAGAACACTCACAGACTGCTGTTGCATGTCATTCTGAACGAAGTGAAGAAT
>NZ_PFNG01000090.1:0-2343 GCF_002791875.1 Candidatus Aquicultor secundus
GGGAATCTTGTAATCGACCTTTACCACCTGGTCGAGGGATTTTACCTCGGGCAAGTGCTTCGGTATCTCATCCGAAGACGGTATCTTGTCACCGTAGACGCTTGTTAGAACATCCTGAAGGTCGAAGAGGTTTCTCATCCCCGGGATACCACCGTAACTTGAACAGGTCCCGAGAGCGATGAGGCAATCGCATTTCTCTCGAAACTTCTTGGCGGTTTCTTCATTGTCCTCGGTTGCAACGGCCCCGTCCAGGATACCGATATCGGCATGGTCAAAGTCTTTGGTGTCGATAATGGGTGAATATACGATTTCTACAGCGCCAAGAACATCGAGAATCTCCTCATGCAAGTCGAGCAACGACATGTGGCAGCCGAAACAGCCCTCCAAAATTCCAGTAGCTACTGTTTTCATACGGTAACCTCCATCGTCTTAAGTTCGTTTAGGAAGGTCTCCGCCACCTCGGCTGCCGTTGCATCCTCGCATCCATCCATAGCAACTATCCTGAGGCGTTCTGAGTCGATTCCTCTACTTCTCAGAATCTCTCTAAAGAGGTTGGCCCTTCTATCGAGATCGACAGAACCCACGAGGTTCTGGCACTTGTCTTCTTTACACTTACCTATGATGACACCATCAAACCCTTTAGCAAAAGCCTCAAGGATAAGCTGGGTATCGACCCTGGCACCGCACTTAACACCTAGCGGCATGATATTGACAGAGTATTCGGTATCCGATTCGCCGGCGATATCCAAAGAAGGATAGCCGCAGCCCTCACACAGCATATAGAGCACTTTAGGGTCTCCGTTGGAGGGGAGTTGGGCGAGTATTTCGATTGCCGAGTGTAAATACTTGGTTGGATTGGCGAGTAAGTCTCTCGCACCGGTCGGGCAGGATGTGACGCAGTTTCCGCAGCCCCGGCAGCGCATGGCATCCACGATTGCGATCCTCTTCGCCTCATCGATGCTTGAAGCCTTAAACATGCAGGTCTTTATGCAAGTGCCGCATCCGCCGCACAGACGCTCGTCCACCTGAGAGACGGGGACTTCGTAGAGCAGCTCCTCTTTATCCAGAAGGGCTATGATGCCCATTGCCGCGCTTTCGGCATACGATACTTTAGCACATATGGAGTCTGCCGGGGGAACGATAAACATGCCCGACCTCCTAGTTGCAGTAGCCATAGTATGGCGGTTAAGCGGTTTGAAATAGCCGTCCTTATCTACAGCGAGATAAAGCACTGAGCGTAGCTCATCGGTGTATTCAAGATCGCTTCCGGTGGCCGCCATGACGGCGCCGACAGGAAGCGACTGGGTAGTGCCGTTTTTCTCAAGGGTTACGGTGAAATCTCCCCTGCGTCCGATGACTTCTTTTACCGTGGTCTCCGAGAATACCTGCAAGTTTTCATGCCCGAGCACGTAACCGACTGATGTGCGCATAAAGGCCTTTTCCTCCTCGGGCATGCGCACTTTGCCATCCTTATCTATAAGATAAACCTTGTAGCCGTGCGCGAGGAGTCTCTCGGCGATGACGATCCCCTCAAGGGACGCGCCGATAACGGCGACCCTCTTCTTCGGCGGAAACTCGATTATCTCAAACGGCGGCGAGGTTTTTACTTTTTCGATAGCAACATCTATCAGTAATTTTGCTTTCCGGCGTGCCCCCTGTGGGTTGGTTTTGTGGGGAAGCGCTGCATGTTCTTTGATGTTGGCAAAGCTTATCCTATTAAGGTTGATACCGCTTTTCTCTATCTCTTTGATGATAGAGCTTGCCTCTCTGTTGTTCTGGAAATAGAGCGGCGATTCACCGGCGAGGACAACGGCGTCGAGGTTGTTGTCCGCAATATCGGCCTTGATGGCGTTGATCGACCTTGCCGGGAAGAAGTTGTCGAACACCCGGACCACCGAGAGATCCATATACTCACCGGCCAGCCCGGACACATCAAATACCCTGCTTACCTCCCCGTTCGACTCAGATAGATACAGACCAATATTCATATAAGCCTCCTACTACGTGCGCTAGACTTTACTTCGATTAAATCCTCGGTCAATACTGTATGTGCAATAGGCTGTGTTACCCTATGTTACTTATTTGTCACATGCCGACTTATATCCTTCGACGACTAAGCGCTGTATCCTTTAAATTAGGAATACTTATTTCTTAATTATCAAATAAGCGCGTTGGCTGATTGGGTGTATGAAAAGAATGGCGGTGGATGCAACACTATTCGAACCAAAAGGAGCTAATAGACAGGTTGGAGGGGTACAATCATTATTTGCAGGGTTCTCTCAACAATCCGCTGGGTTTTCCAGTCTGTTTTGTAATTTTCCAGCGTTACTGCAGAGAACTCCG
>NZ_PFNG01000157.1:0-10508 GCF_002791875.1 Candidatus Aquicultor secundus
CTGGTAAGGGCTTATCAGAAGAGTCGTCGTGAACGCATCGTATCCCTTTTCTGCGGCAAACCGGGCCGCCTCGTTCAAGCGAATGCTATAGCACGTGCGGCACCTGTCGTTTTCGTTGCCTGCGACCGCGCGCAGGTACACCTGCGGGTCGTACTCGCCGACGCGCAAATCGACCCCAGCAGAAGAGCAGAACCCGGCCAGCGTTTCGAGCCGCCTCATGTATTCCATGGACGGGTGGATATTCGGGTTGAAGTAATAGCTCGTTATTCTATATGTGTCTTTAAGTATGCTGTGCGGATACACAAAACACGGCCCGCAACACGTATGCACCAAAAGGTCTTTCATTTATCTCACCCTTGGGATAGAAGACATCCACCGCAACAGGGCCTCCGCCGCATCGACGCTCTGGACCACATAGTCGGCCTCCTGCATGACGGCGGGTGCACTCTCATCTGAGGCTATTGCGATCGATACTGTTTGCAACCGTCCCTCATCCCTTAATTGCCGAAGCGCTTGGAATGCGTCGATATCCGTCACGTCGTCGCCCAGATACATGGCCCTCTCGATGCCTGCACGCAGCGCAATAACCGTTACCGCGTCACCTTTATTTACCGGCAGGTCCGGCTTTAGCTCGATAACATACCGGCCTTCGGCTTGTTTTAAAGGGTATTTTGCAAGCATAGGTTTTAATACCTCTTCTATCCGCGCTTTTGCCTGCTCTTTGTCCTCAACCTGCCTATAATGCACGGCCACTCCGAGCTTCTTTCTCTCCACGAAGTAGCCCGTAGCGTTGAATATATCAGATAGTTCAGATGCAAGGTTTCCTGCCAGGCCGAAAAAGTTGAATGCCTCGGGTACATAGAATTGTTTGCCGTCTTCCAGCCACTCAAGACCGTGGTTGCCTATGTAAACGAGGTTTTCAAGCGCTACCATCCTGCGGGCCTCGGTTGAGTCCCTCCCGCTCACTATCCCTACGACCGCGTATTTCTTATTAATGTCTTGCAATACTTTTCTCATTTCGGGCGTAACGATCGCCTCTGCCGGCGTAGGGGCTATCTTGCTTAGGGTTCCATCAAGGTCGCTGAATATGCCGGATTTTTCCGGATGCTCTTTCCAATTAGTAAGCGCTTCATATAGCACGTCAGCTAGCACATCATCTATCGCTTTATCTAGTACTTTATCTAGCGCTTTATCTATATCTGTCATTGCTTCTCTAGTATCTTCCTGTAGTTCTGCTCGTATTTATCCGCCATTGTTTCGGGACTGAAGTTGGCGAGCACATAATCCCTGCAAACCTGGGGGTCTATCTTAAGCGCATTGTCGATCGCGGCGGGCATCTCGTCTACGGTCTCGACGATATAGCCGACCTTCCCATCGGCAACGACTTCGGGGGACGAGCCGTTTCTAATCGCCACAACCGGGGTTCCGCAGGCCATTGCCTCGGCCATAACCAGGCCAAACGGCTCGGGCCACTGTATCGGGAACACAAAACACTTCGCCATCTTTAAAAGCTGCCGTTTCTCGGCCTCATCGATCTCGCCGGTGTAGACTATTTGCTTGCCGTCGATGTGCGGCTTTACTTTGGCATCGAAATACTCCATATCGATCGGGTCGATTTTTCCCACCAGGATAAGCTTTTCTCCCCGCTCTTTTGCAACTTCAATCGCGAGGTGCGTCCCCTTGGCCTCGCTGATTCTGCTGACCATGATAAGATAGTCATCCTTTACTTTTGAGAATGGGTAATTATGGATATCGATCGCATTATACACCGTGTCGACATAATTCAGAATAGGCAGGCAACTTCGCTGGTAGTCGCTTATCGCGTTATAGTAGGCCGCATCTTTAAAGTGCGTGTAAAACATCGAGGTATCAGCGGTAAACGGCCCGTGAAGCGTGTGAAGCATCGGCCGCTTGATTTTGTGAGAAAACGCAACCCCTAGGAAGCCGCTATGGTCGTGGACTATCTCAAACTCTTCCGCGATTTTATAGGCCTCGCTTACTTGGATCGAGTCGTAAATCGTCATGTTGAGCGTTCCGAGCTTTGAAGTTTGGCCCTCTTCATAGAAGTATTTTACGTCGGCCAGCGTATCGGAATCACCTGTTGCGAATAAAACAACCTCATTCCCTCTCTTTACCAGCTCATCCGCGAGAAGTGCAACCACCCACTCGATGCCGCCATAACCGCTCGGTGGGACTTTGATCCACGGTGGGGAAATCAGCAGTATCTTCATCTATAAGTTCTCTCCTTGTCTGTATGGTTCGCAGTCGCTAATCCTACTCGGTTTCCCAGGAGAGGCCGCGAATTTCTTCTACGGCGCCCCTCATCATCAGCTCGGATACGCAAGCGAACGGGTTCTTGCCTTCGTGTAAGACCTCGGTAACAAGCTCGGTTATCGGCATATACACGTTGTGCTCTTTGGCCATATCACGTATGGCGCCCGCGGTTTTTATGCCCTCCGCCACCATGCTCATCTCGCCGGTAATCTGATCGAGCGTCATACCTTTTCCAAGCATCTCGCCGACCCCTCGGTTACGGCTATGTTTACTCATACACGTTACTACCAGGTCACCCATACCGGCGAGACCGGCGAACGTGCGGACATCCGCGCCCATCGCGAGCCCGAGGCGAATCATTTCGGCGAGGCCCCTTGTAATCAAGGACGCCTTAGTGTTATCGCCGTATCCCAGGCCGTCCGAGATACCGGCGGCTATCGCGATCACGTTTTTAGTCGCTCCGCCCAGCTCGACCCCTACAAGATCGGGGTTTGTATAGACCCTGAAAAAGGGCGTCATAAAAACATTTTGCAGTTCTTCGGCAACGCTTTTGCTCCTGCTCGATATCACCGTCGCAGAAGGAATATATTTGCTTACCTCCTCAGCGTGGTTCGGCCCGGACAAAACGGCGATCTTGTTTTGCATCTCGGGGGCAAGCATCTCCTCCAAGACCTGCGACATCCGCTTTAATGAATTCTGCTCGACACCTTTTGCAAGGCTTACAACTTTTTTATTTCCCAAAATGAGACCTTTTGCCTTGATGGCTATGTCTCGCATGGCATGCGACGGAGTAGCCATAACCACGACATGCGCCGGCCCAATCGCCTCTTCGAGATCGACTGTCGGCGCTATATTTTCGTGTACATCTATGTCTTTCAGGTATTTGGGATGGCGACCGGTCTCACGAATCGCTTCGACAACAGATGTATCTCGCGCCCAGAGATGCACGCTATATCCCTTATTGGCCAGGAGGTTTGCGACCGCCGTCCCCCAGCTACCGGCTCCTATTACCGCTATATCGTTCAGTTTAATCTGCCTCCATGCTCTTTTCCCCCATCTTTAGCTCGGTACCCGCCAGTAACCTGGATATATTCGACCTGTGCCTATAAACGACTACCAGTCCAACAAGTAGAGAGAACGCTATATATACCGTTGATGGATATAATATCGCCACCAATACCGGTAGCGTTAGAGCCACGATTATCGAAGCGAGCGATACGTATCGCGTTAGCGCTATCACCAATAGCCAGATGCCGACCAGAATAGGCGCCGCCCATGGCCAGAGGGCCAATATAATACCCGATGCGGTGGCCATCCCTTTTCCGCCGGAGAACCCCAAGAATATTGAATAACTATGGCCGATAACCGCCGATAATCCTACAATTACGCTCATTAGCGGCACGATATCCGGGCTATCCGATAACACCGCTTGCGCTATCAATATGGGGATCATCGCCTTCAAGACATCTGCGGTGAGCACCAAAAATCCCGCGATTGGACCGAGCGTTCTGAGGCAATTTGTCGCCCCGATATTGCCACTCCCATGCTGCCTGATGTCAACGCGATAAAACACCTTGGCGATAACAAGACCGAACGGTACCGAGCCTAGTATGTACGCAAATGCTATGAGTAGTGCTATGGATAGAACTAGCAACAGTATCTCCTGTTATATTAGGGGCCAGGGGCCAGGGAAAACCTTCTTCTTACTCTTCACAACGCTTCAGAATGACATCCCTATAAACACCTTAATAGATCGCTCTCTAGACCCGCGCCCCATTCACCAATTAACCCATTCACCATTCACCGATCTTCCCTGGTCCCTATCTATATTTGCTCCTAAAATGTATATTGATCGGGCAACCGATAAAACCGTAGGTCTTTCTGATCTGGTTTCCAATATAGCGTTCATAGGATGGCGTTACAAGTTGTGGGTGGTTTACGAAAAACACGAATGTCGGGGGCCTGGTTCCGGTCTGCGACGCGTACGACATCTTGAGCGTGCGCCCACCTTTTGCGGGTTGAAGGCCTTCCGCTTTAATCTTCATTATCAGGCCGTTTATGGATGCGGTAGAAACCCGTTTGTCGTATTCGGCCATTACCTGGTCGAACAGCGTAAATAATTTGACTACGCCGCTGCCTGTTTTAGCCGAGACTTTCAACCTGGGTGAATAATCAAGGAACCGCAATTTGGTCTCGAGAACGTCCTCCACTTTATCCGCCTTCTCGCGGGTTTCGACTAAGTCCCATTTGTTTAAAACGAGAATGCTGGCGCATCCCCGCTCTTCTACAAGACTTGCTATTTTTTGGTCCTGGGTTGTCGGGCCTTCCTCGGAATCCATCACGATAACCGCAATGTCCGCCCGGTCGAGCGCCCGGAGCGACCTTAAAAAACTGTAATATTCGATATCTTCTTTTACCCTGGGCGCCCTCCGCAAGCCGGCGGTATCAATGAAGCGGTACGTCACGCCGTCTTTTTCGAATACGGTATCGATGGCGTCCCGCGTGGTACCGGGGACTTCGCTTACGATCACCCGCTCCTCGCCGAGAAGCCTGTTGAGTATCGAGGATTTCCCGACATTCGGCTTGCCGACCAGGGCAACCTTTACCTCATCCGCATTTTCGATTCTCTCGACGGATGGCAACAGCGCCGTTATCGCATCCAAAAGGTCGCCGACGCCAAGCCCGTGCATTCCGGATACCGGATACGGCTCGCCCAACCCCAGGTTGTAGAACTGGTAGATCGCCGCCTCGTGGACGATATCGTCGATCTTGTTTACCGCAAGGATAACGGGCTTCGTCGAACCCCTGAGGTGCTTTACTACAAGGTCATCCTCGGGCATCTGGCCGACCATTCCATCAACGACGAAAAGGATTACATCCGCCTCCTCAATGGCGAGAAGCGCCTGCTCGGTAATCTGCTTGCCCATCGATTTATCGACCCCGAAATCAATGCCGCCGGTGTCGATAATTGTAAAGGTCTTGCCGTTCCATTCGGTATCGACGTAGTTTCGATCGCGCGTAACCCCGGCGGTTTCATGCACAATCGCCTGCTGGGTCGCTACCATTCTATTTACCAACATCGATTTTCCGACATTCGGCCTTCCGACGACCGCAACTAAAGGATATGACATCTAGTTTTCTATAACCTCCATAAACCCTTCGATAAATCCTTCGCCCGAGCTTCCGAAAACTCTTACCTCTACACCCAGCTCATACGCCGCCCGTTCGGGCGAGTAGCCATCGAGCATAAGGCCGTCCGCGTTCAGTACCACATCGGGTACGACTAATATATCCGGCACGCCGTGTTCCAAAAACATCCGGCGTGCGCTTGAAACGATATCCGTTCCGGTTAATAAACCGGTTACGTTTACTTTTCCACCGAAATACTTATTTTCAACGGGGATCACATCGATAGCGATCCCCGTGATTTGATGTATGTCATGGGCAATGCCTTCGAGTATACCCGCAAACAACTCGCCTGTTACCAGCGCAATTCTCGGTAGTGCTTTCCCTGTATGCCCTACTTGCCCTGTTTTCTGACCTTGCGCTGTTTGTGCTTGTTTTACCGCTTTTGTTGTTCGTTGTTCGTGCTTATTCTTGCTCGCAACGGCCTTCAACTGCTCGATGCCGTGCTCCGCCTCGTCGATGAAGAGGCTCGATAAGCCGATGCCGTTCTCTATCTGTGGAAACTCCCCGTAATGCGCAATGGTTGGAAGCTTACGGCCTGCGGCGATGTAAAACTCGTCGGCAATATAGACCCACGGCTCGCCCTTCTGCCTCTCGAGCTTTTCCTGCCACCGCTCGACCTGCTCAATAAGCTCCATTATCTCTTGTTTTTCAAACGAACGCAAAGGGTATAAGCCGTCCCTATATCCGGTCAAGCCGACCGGCACAAGGCCGACTGAACCTACGTTTGGATAGTCGCTCGAAAGCTCTTTGATCGAGCGCTCCAGCTCATCCTTATCGTTTAAACCGGGGCACATGACCATTTGAATATGAATCTCGATTCCGGCATCGGAAAGTCGTTGCAGGTAAACGAGTGTTTTGTCTTTCTTCTTTCTGCCGAGCATCATCAAGCGCAGCTGCGGATTCGTCGCATGAAGCGATATGTAGAGGGGACTTATCCTATCTTCGATAATCCGGTCGATATCCTCGTTGTTCATATTGGTAAGCGTCACGAAATTGCCATAGAGAAACGAAAGGCGGTAATCATCGTCCTTTACGTAAACCGCCTCCCTCATACCCGGCGGCAACTGATCGATAAAGCAGAAAACGCATTTGTTGGCGCAGGTTTTTATCCCATCGAACAAAGACGTCGAAAAATATATCCCAAGCCCGAGAAGATGCGGGTTGTCGATCTTTATATGTCGATGTTCGCCATCGCGCTCTAGCTCGACGTTGAGCACCTCATCGGCGGTGGCAAGCTCGTAATCGAGTATATCGCGGAGCTTTTTGCCGTTGATCGATATAATTTTGTCGCCCGCCCTTATTCCGTTTTTATGCGCAAGACCATCCGGCTTTACCTCAGATACTTCCGCCGCAATCATGTTTGCACCATTTAATCGGCCAGCGCCTTTACGCGGTCGATTACCTCCTTGAGGATCCAGTCCGGGGTGGAGGCGCCCGCTGTTACACCGATATGCTTTATCCCATCAAGCCACGCCTCTTCAATCTCATCGCTGGTCTCGATATGGTAGCTCTTCTTATTGTTTTCCTTGCAGATCTGGGCCAGACGCGTTGTGTTGGCGCTGTTTTTGCCGCCCACAACCAGCATAAGGTCGACCATCTCCGAGAGTTCCCGCGCCGCCTCCTGTCGCTGGCTGGTCGCGTTGCAAATCGTGTTGAACACTTTAAGTTCCTTTGTTTTGCTGAGTAACCCTTCAACGATATTTTTCAGGTTCTCGATGGACTGCGTGGTCTGCACCACAACGCCCACCCTGTTCATCTCTTTTATATTCTTAAGCTCGTTGGCATTTTCAACAACCAAGGCCTTGTTGTCGGTAAACGCCAGAAGCCCGGCAACCTCCGGGTGATTTCTCTCGCCGACTATTACTACTTTATAGCCGCTTTTAACGAGACTTGCCGCCCTTTGCTGCGCTTTCGCGACAAACGGGCAGGTCGCATCTATAACTTCCAGGTCTCGTTTGCGGGCGGCTACGGTAATCTTGGGATCGACGCCGTGCGTTCTGATGATAATAGTTCCCGTATCGACCTGATCAACAGAGTTCACCGCCCTCACCCCCTGCCTTTCAAGAGACTCGACGACCTGGGGATTATGAATAATCGGGCCTAATGTATAAATCGGCTTCTCGGAGCCGACGGTTGCTTCAAGCGCAAGTTTGAGCGCCCTCTGAACTCCATAGCAATAGCCCGCATGTTTCGCCGTTGTAACTTTCACCTTTTTCCACCTGCTATGAGGCTTTCTATCTCACCTATCACCCGCGCGGTAAGTGCGGCCTCTTTTTCTTTTCTATCCGCCGTAGCGACTTTTTCAACCCGAATTGGCTCCCCGATTATCGCTTTTAACTTGGGGAACCTCGGTAATTTGCTACCGTCCGGTAGCACTTTATCGGTTCCGATTATCCCGACCGGCACGATTGTCGCCCCGGTTTTTAAGGCGATCGACGAGACTCCCGGAAACGGCTTCCCCAGTTTTCCCTCTCTATGCCGCGTTCCCTCGGGGAATATCAGCAGCACTTCGCCTTTGGATAATATTTTCAGCGACTGGACTATCGCCCCCTTATCCACCGTTCCCCTGTTAACCGGAAACGTGTGCAGCGCTTTTAACACTTTGCCGAATCCCGGGATTTTTAAGAGCGATGCTTTTCCCATAAAATTAACCGGCCTCGGCCTGGCGACAAACGCAACCATAATGGGGTCAAGATAACTCATATGGTTGGGAGCAATGATTACGGGACCGGTTTTCGGAATATTGTGCTTTCCGATAATCTTAAATCTATAAAGGGGTTTCATGATAAGAACAAGCAACGTGTAGACCAGTTTATAGAACATAACTTTTAGCTCTCTTAGCTTTTCTCAGCTTCCTTCTACTCTTTCTGCTTTTCTTTCTGCTTTTTCACTAAATCCACTATTTCTTGCACTACCTGGCCGATTGTCTTATTTGTCGTATCGATTGCACGTGCATCCGGCGCCTTCGCTAGTGGCCCGGTCGTTCTTGTCGAATCGATTTTATCTCTTGTCACGATATCCCGTTCGACCGTAGACAGGTCTATTGCGTGCCCTTTTTCCTTGAGCTCGCGGTACCGCCGTTTAGCCCGCTCGACCGCAGAAGCTTTTAGAAACACCTTTACCTCGGCATCGGAGAATACAACCGTCCCGATATCCCTTCCATCCATCACAAGGTCGGGATAGCTATCTGCAAACGAACGCTGTTTCTTGATAAGCGCCGACCTCAGGGCAGGCACTTTAGACACAGTCGACACGGCAGCGCTCACCTTTGGGGTTCGTATCGCCTCCGTAACATCATCGCCGTCTATCCGTACGATGAGGTGTTGCGACGCATCCAGCCCATCCATCTCGATCTGGGCGCTTCGAGCAAGTGCGGCAAGCGCATCCTCGTTGGTGATATCGATTCTTTCTTTTAAGGCCTTCCAGGTCACAGCCCGGTACATGGCGCCGGTGTCGACGTACTTAAACCCCAACCGTTTCGCCACTTCTTTTGCAACTGTGCTTTTTCCCGAGGCCGCAGGCCCATCAATCGCGATTATCATTGTTCAATAGTAGCAAATTTCAATTTCTATAGCTATCTAGAGGGGACGTTCTTAATTTGCGCAAATAACTAGCGACGGGGACGTCGGCTAGTTATTTGCGCAAATTAAGAACGTCCCCTACAAACGAGGGGTAAGAGATAGCGATAGACTCGCTGTTCTCTATAACGGTCTCGCCATCGGCTACCAGGGCGGCAACCGCCAGCGACATCGCAATTCGGTGATCTCCGTGGCTGTTTACACGGGCGCCTTTGAGAGGGGTCGGGCCGTGGATTATCATGCCGTCGTCCAGCTCTTCGATGATGGCCCCCATCTTTCTAAGTTCTGCGCTGAGGGCGGCTATGCGGTCGCTCTCTTTCACCCTGAGTTCACGCGCATCTCTTATTTCGGTGCGGCCTTCGGCCTGGGTGGCCGCAACCGCGATGATGGGTATCTCGTCGATTAATCGGGGGATAATTTCTCCCTCGAGGATGGTTGCTTTTAGTTGAGCGCTTTTGATTTCCATATTCGCCCTCGGCTCGTTGCTTACGTCTCTTTGATC
This sequence comes from Candidatus Aquicultor secundus, assembly GCF_002791875.1. Classification (NCBI taxonomy): domain Bacteria; kingdom Bacillati; phylum Actinomycetota; class Candidatus Aquicultoria; order Candidatus Aquicultorales; family Candidatus Aquicultoraceae; genus Candidatus Aquicultor; species Candidatus Aquicultor secundus. The sequence goes on from NZ_PFNG01000157.1 coordinate 9,544, forward strand.
GCTTAAGAGGATGTTTGCGCCCATTTCGTAGAGGGCATCAATGATGCCGGTTCTTGTTTCGTTGACGCCAACGTTTTCTATTCTCAAAGAGGAATCATTTACAATTGATGCCGCAACCATAAAAAACGCCGCGCTTGAAATATCGCCGGGAACATCGACCGGTGCTGCTTTCAGCCGCTGGCCCCCATTAATCTTGTAGGTGGTGTCATAGCTATCGATACGCGCACCAAAAAGCTCAAGCATGCGCTCGGTGTGGTCTCTTGATTGAGCGGGTTCGCTTATCTCGGTCTCGCCTTCCGCAAGGAGCGCTGCAAGCAGAAGGCATGTTTTCACCTGTGCGCTTGCTACCGGAAGATTGTATTGGATGCTCTCAATCCGGGACCCATTGATGGCAAGCGGAGGATAATTTCCTTCTTCTCTGCCCCATATTTCCGCCGTCATTAACCGTAAAGGCTCTACCACTCTGCCGGTAGGCCTGCGCCTAATAGATGCATCGCCGGTTAAAACAACAAATAAGCCCTGGTCCTGGCTGGCAAGAATTCCCGGCAAAATCCGCAGCGTCGTTCCCGAATTGCCAACATCAAGAACATCACCCGGCTCTTTTAGCCCTTTTAAGCCAACACCGTGTATTTTAAGTTCTGTATCGGATAATCGCTCTATAGTAACGCCAAGCGATTCAAAACACCGCATCGTGCTTATGCAATCCTCAGCAGCCAAGAAACCGGTAACATGCGTGACCCCATCGGCAAGCGCGCCGATCATAATCGACCTGTGCGAGATCGATTTGTCTCCAGGCACCGTAATCGTTCCACTTATGCTGTTAATTTTGCCAACCGTTAGTTGCATATTTGCCGCCTCGCTCAAGGATTCAGAAGCCAGGAGCCAGAATTCAGAATAAAACCTTCTTCTTACAGTAGCTTAGCTACGCCTAGACGCTGGTAAGTGACAATCACCGTTACTGCACC
>NZ_PFNG01000157.1:10521-12577 GCF_002791875.1 Candidatus Aquicultor secundus
CTCCTGCGTTCTCACATCGACCTCGTAGCCTTTATCCAATAGAGCTTTCGCCGCTCTGTCGGCATTTTCCTTTTCGGGGATGGTAAGGCGCACCTGACCCGAAACATCTGTGGCATGTAATATCTCTATATCTTCGATGTTTATCCCGAGTTGTCCTATCGTTAACGTGATATCGCTGATAACTCCCGGTTTATCCGAAACGGGGACGTAGAGTTCGTAGAGCTTGCCGATTCCCTTGCCGAGCGCCGACGGCAGGTTGAGACGTGCTTGTTGGGCGCGCTCCAGCAGGTCGGTTATCCGCCCCTTATCCTCTTCTTCGATCATATGCTGCAGGGTTTCCAGCATATCACTCATCTTTTCGATGGAGTACATGATTGCATCCCGGTTATCCAGGCAAATATCGATCCACATGCGGGGGCTGCCGGCCGCGATACGCGTCGTATCTTTAAAGCCGCCGGCCGCAAGTAACAGCAGGTTTTCGGTTGCATTGGCCTCGTTGCTGGCCAGGTTCATAAGAACTGCGGCAATCATGTGCGGCAAATGGCTTATCACAGCGACCGCGTGGTCGTGCTTTACCGGATCGATCGCCATCACGTTCGCGCCGAGCGATGTGATCATCGAGTGGAGCTTCTTGTACGCGACCATATCCGTTCTCTCGGTGGGCGTCAGCAAATAATGAACGTTCTTAAAGAGCGCCGGATTCGCCGCGCTTACCCCCGTGCGCTCCGAGCCCGCCATGGGATGCCCGCCGATAAAATGAACGCCTTCCGGTACCTCGGCCTCCACTTCGGCCACGATACTCTCCTTGGTGCTTCCCACATCAGTTATTATCGCGCCGGGTTTTGCGCTTTGGGCAGCGAGGATACAATAGTTCGGAATCTGCCTGACGGGCACGCATACGAAGATAACGTCGGCATCTGCGCACGCTTCCTCAACACTTGCCGCTGCTCTATCGATAATGCCGCGTGCAAGCGCCTCTTCAACGGCCGGGGCGTTATGGTTATAGCCGACAACCTCATACTCCTCGGATTGCTGTTTAAAGGCAACGGCCAACGACCCCCCGATCAACCCTAAGCCCAGTACCGCGATGGTCGTCTTCATTAGACGGTCAACCTCATTTTTTTATTGAACACTTCGGCCACGGTCCGTATCCGCTCCATAATCGTATCGAAATGCTTAAACGTAAGCGATTGCGGACCGTCGGAAAGCGCTTTTTCCGGGTCCGGATGAACCTCGATCATCGCCCCATCGGCACCCGCCGCCAGACCCGCCAGCGTCAGCGGCTCGACAAGGTTGCGCTTACCTGCGGCATGACTCGGATCGACGATAACCGGAAGGTGACTTAACTGCTTAATCAGCGGTATAGCGCTAATATCCAGGGTGTTCCTGGTGTAGGTCTCAAATGTGCGTATCCCGCGCTCACAGATAATAATATTGGTATTGCCGCCCTTGATAATATACTCTGCGGCCATCAAGGTCTCCTCAACGGTATTTCCAAGACCCCGCTTAAGAAGAACCGGTTTCCTCAACATCCCGACCTCCTTTAAAAGCAGGAAGTTCTGCGCGTTGCGCGCTCCGATCTGGATGATGTCGGCATATTCGGCAACAGCGTCCAAATCCCTCGGGTCCATTACTTCGGTAACTATCGGCAGGCCGAACTCTTCCCTGGTCTCTGCCAGCATTTTCAATCCGTCGACGCCCAGCCCCTGGAAACTGTACGGTGATGTCCTCGGCTTAAACGCCCCACCCCTGAGCACGGTGGCGCCGGACGACTTGACGGCCCGCGCGGTGTCACGCATCTGCTCTCTCGATTCCACAGAGCACGGCCCGGCCATCACGTTAAAGTATCCTTCTCCGATGACAACATCGCCTATAGTGATAAGGGTGGGCTCGTGGCGGAACTCGCGACTCACGAACTTGTAGGGTTTCATAATCTGGATGACATTTTCAACACCCTCAAAGCCCTCTAGCGGAAGCGCGGCAACGGCTTCTTTGTCGCCGATGACGCCGATGACGGTACGAAACTCGCCTTTGGATAAATGGACCTCGGCCCCCG
>NZ_PFNG01000157.1:12594-13295 GCF_002791875.1 Candidatus Aquicultor secundus
TTACTCTCTCGTTGCTTATTGAACTAAATTAACATCAAAATAGGTCTATAAAGATTTTTGGATTTTGACTTCCTAGCGTGAAAGCAGACCTGCCTTCGATATTAAAAGAAGTAGTAATAGAGCCAGCACCTTCCTGATGGTGAATTGAATAATTTAATGATTTTGTTATCCATCATACCAGTGCTCCTTTTACGTGATCATTTTGATCTTTAATAACTTTTAGAAGTGCCTCAAGCTCGCCGATGAACCTCTTGTTTTCCTCCGGCGTGCCGACGGTTACCCTGAAATACTTAGGGTAGCCGAATATATCTCCGGATCTGACAATGATACCCCGCTTCATCAGCTCAAGCGACATCATGCGATCGTCAATACCTATATCTACCAGGATAAAGTTTGCATGCGACGGTATATAATCAAGGCCTATTCTCCTGAACTCTTTGTAGAGATACTCCAGACCCTGGGTGTTCAGACGGCTTCTCTCCTCAACTGCTGTGTCGCACTCCAGGCTGGCAAGCGCCCCCGCCTGGGCAACCGATGTCACATTGAAGGGCTCCCGTACCTTATTGACCGCCGTGATGATAAACTCCGGCGCTATACCGTAGCCGATCCGGCATCCGGCAAGCCCGTGGACTTTCGAGAACGTGCGAAGAACAACAATAGGCCTGTCTTCGTTTATATAATCCATACCGTTCGGATAGTTA
>NZ_PFNG01000157.1:13315-15264 GCF_002791875.1 Candidatus Aquicultor secundus
GGCACGCTCTCTATAAAACGCTCAACCTCATCGCGGGTGACGATTGTTCCGGTTGGATTGTTGGGGTTGCAGATAAAGACCATCTTGGTACGCGGTGTGATCGCTTTCGCCATCGCATCGAGGTCGTGTGCGTGATCTTTCAGCGGGACCAGTATCGGTTTAGCGTTCATTAACTTGGTGACCGTTGGATAAACGATAAACGACGGATCCGCCATAACCGCCTCGTCGCCCGGGTCGAGAAGAACGTTTGCAAGCAGACGCAAGAGTTCGTTTGACCCCTGACCGACCATTATACGAGATGCGGGCACTCCAAGCTTATTCGATAAGCCTTCACGCAGGAACGTGCTTCCGCCATCGGGATAGCGGTTTACATCCAAGAGCGATTCTCGCATTGCCTCCAGTACCTTTGGGAACGGAGCGTACGGGCTTTCATTGGATGCAAGCTTTATCGCCTCGGTTATCCCCAGCTCTTTTTCTACCAGCTCAATAGGCCTACCGGGTTCGTATGGCTTTATATCTTCAAGTCCGCGCCGAATGATGTCTTTCATAAAGGGATTTTAACACAGTATTGCTTTAATGCTCAACTTTTCCGCAGCTAAATGCCCTACTTTACTATAATTTGGAGTACGTAGGCCCCTTTAGCAACGCCCCGCTTCACAGGTTTTACCTGTCGTGCGTATAGACTTGCTCGTTGAGAAGCAATACCTTCGGGGTGTAATCGATAACTTCGACCACGCTCAAGCTGCCCGGTGACGGCCAGAACGATTTATAAAACGCCGGGTCGTCCCCATTAAAATGGCCCATGATTACTTTTATGGGGCCGCCGTGCGAGACGATAACGACGTTCCCGTCTTTTTCCTCATCGATTATTTTATAAACCGAGCTGAGCACGCGGTTCTTAAAGTCACGCCAGTGCTCGCCGTCGGGAATAGAAGAGTGTTCCGGGTCGTCAAGCCAGGCGTGAAAATTTTCGTGGTCTTTCGCTTCTATTTCATAGTAGGTGAGACCTTCCCAGGCCCCGAAATCGATCTCACGCAGGCCATCGACCGGTTCGATCTCAAGATTATGGGCAGATGCAATCGCCTCTGCCGTACGCCGCGCCCTCAGCAAATCAGACGAGTAAACCGCTTTGATAGTACTGAGGCGCAGGCGCTGTGACAGGGCTTCGGCCTGGCGAACGCCTTTTTTCGTCAGGTCTACATCTGTTCTACCTATATATTTAAACTGCCTGTTCAGCGAAGTCTCGCCGTGCCGTACAAGATAGAGATTCATTACAACCCCTCATCACCTTTCCTGCCGAGATCAAAGAAGTATATATCCTATATAATATCGTTTTTTCATCGAGATAAGAATCTATAGCCGCTCGCGGTGTAGTGTTGCCGTTCTAAAGCAACGCCATAGCAAATAATACCGCTATTTCAGTCAGCTCTATCAGTGCACCGAGCGTATCGCCGGTCATGCCTTCGATCTTTCTCTTAATCAGGAATACGTAGATAACCAAAAAGGCACCGGCAGTACCAACCGCCAGCAGGGCGGCCGCAGGCCTGGTCCATAACGTTATACCCACAATTGCAAAAGCGATAATCGAGGATAGTACCGGCTCCCAGGGTCTTGCCTGTTCGGCAAAGAGCGAGCCAAGTCCCCCACCGGGTCGGGCGGACGGCTGGGTGCTCGCGGCAATCGCCGCAGCCCAGCGTCCGAGCACGGGAAACGCGATTAACGACCCTGTTGTCAATGCCGCCGGTATCGCCGCTAGTAACGAAAACTTAAGCGCAAAGGTCGCAGCGATAGTAGCGACCCCGAAGCTTCCAACCCTCGAATCCTTCATGATTGCAAGCATATGCTCTTTATCCCGGCCGCCAAGAAGCCCGTCAAACGTATCGGCCAGCGCATCAATGTGTAGCGCGCGCGTCAGTATAATAAGGCTTATTACTACTATAACACTTGCA
>NZ_PFNG01000157.1:15292-23687 GCF_002791875.1 Candidatus Aquicultor secundus
TTCTCATCGACCTCACCCTTTATCCCTCCGGGAAAGATTGTTAAAAAGGAGAGGGCAAATCTAAACGCTTTCACTCCTACCCCCGGTGCAGGTTTGACTTATATTAATCATACAATCCCACAATAATTCAATCTATTTTCAATTCTCTATCCGATACCCCGGCTTCGGCAAACGTAGCCATTTCTTTGATGATCTTGGTTGCTGCTTCGACCAGCGTCATTGCAAGCGCGGCTCCGGTACCTTCACCGAGACGCATGTCCATGTGAAGCATCGGATTGAGGCCGAGTTCTTCAAGAATCAACCTATGGCCCGGCTCAACGGACACATGCGATGCGATCATATAGTCTATGCTCTGAGGGCTGATCCGGCCCGCCATGAGGGCGGCGGCGCTCGAAATAAAGCCGTCGATTATAACCGGCACACGCCTGCTTGCAGCGCCGATTATCAGCCCCGCCAAACCCGCGATTTCAAGGCCGCCGACCTTTGCGAGCACATCAATCGGGTCGTTTTTATCCGGGTGCAACATGTCGATCGCATCCGTTATAACTTTTCTCTTGTGATCGAGATCACCGTTTCCTATACCTGTTCCGCGACCGACAAGGCCGTCGACAGGCCTCCCGGTGAGGGCTAGAAGAATCGCACTACTGGGGGTGGTATTTCCTATGCCCATATCCCCTGTCGCAAGCAGCTTCACACCTGAGTCAATCTCTTTGTAGGCGATTTCAATGCCGACCTCAAGTGCCCGTATCGCCTCGTCCCTGGTCATCGCCGGGCCCTTTGCAAAATTATCCGTGCCGTTTTTTACCTTCATCGATAATACATGGGGATTATCGATCTGGGCATCGACCCCTATATCGACAACAACCACACGGGCTCCCGCGTGACGGGCCAATACGTTAATCGCCGCGCCGCCGTGCACAAAATTCATGACCATCTGCGGTGTGACCTCTTTGGGAAACGCCGAGACCCCTTCGTCGGTAACCCCGTGATCCCCCGCCATAACAACGATGGTCTTCATATCGACCTCATTCATAACGCTACCGGTGATACCGGCCAGCTTAATCGATATCTCTTCCAACACGCCCAAACTACCTGCAGGTTTTGTAAGCTGATCCTGCCTCTCCGCCGCCGCCTTCATCGCCCCTGCATCCAGCGGCTTTATATTCTCCAAAGCTTCCTGAAGTAACCCCATGTCATCCTCCCTACATAATCCTAAATCACTCTTTATCCCAAAAGCATGACCCTCGTTCTCGTACTCTCACCATTCTGGCTCCTGGCTCCTGGCTTCGCCCCAAAAAAAATCCCCCGGCATCCCGAGGGGTAGACAAATCCTTATAACAACACTCCTTCCTCGTTGAGCATCTATTTTTGTCCTAGGCAGGTCTCCTGACTTACGGATCAAACGCTCTCCCGCGCCTTCCCGGTAACAAGTACCAGTGGCATATGCGGGGGCTTCCCGTTTACAGTGGCGGGCCCGTGCCGGATTCTCACCGGCTTCCCTATTCTCCGCTCTTAGCGGCACCCGGACATATATTCACTTTCCAAGTCTATTTTATATCTTCCAAACGGCAGATTGTCAAACCCAGCATGCCTACACCGTGTTTGCTACTGTATTCTGATACACAAGCGCCGGTCTTCGGTCGCCATATATCCGAATTTGTTCAAGAGGCTCAGCATTTTTGCGTTTGCAGGAGCTACGATCAAGTTGATGTAATTGACGCCCCTTGCTTTTAGCCTGGAGAGCATTTCATTAACCAGGGTTATGGCGACGCCGCGCTTTTGGAACTCAGGGCTCACCGCAACTCGATAAATCCAGCCCCACCAGCCATCGTCCCCGCCAATGACCGTTCCGATGATCACGCCATCGGCTTCAGCCACATAAACAAGTTCGGGGTCCGCTTCTATCTTTGGTTTCAACCGGATTTCGTAACTCGGCCTGTCCTGCCAGAATTCGCGCCACAGCTCAAATATCTGATCGGTATTATCATTAATTTTCATAATTCTGTCATCTATTCTAATACCTACTCGATCTGCAGGTGAGTCTTTCACTACACTGGATACTTTTATGCCATGCTCTTGGATAACATCAAATCTTTGGGCTAGTGTTTCATATACTTCAATGCCGATATAAGCTCTTTTTATTTTGTGATACTTTTCGAAATTTCTGATTGCGTATTTAAGGTCCTCAGCTTTAATCGAAAAAGTTAATCCCTCACTTCCGGGCTCCGAACTCTTATATGAATTCATGCCGATTACTTTTCCCTCACTATTTATCAAAGGACCACCGCTAAATCCCATGCTTGATGACAGATCGGCCTGCACTAGTTTGAATTCTCCGTAACCTATCCTGTTAACGCCGCTTATTATGCCACTAGTTACTTCCATAATACGTCATGATTATATACTAAGCAGTTTAGCCTGGTTAAGGGTCACCACCCGAAAAACCGCTGCGTGCTACGGATTCTGAGTCGTTGATATTAATTTAAAGGCATCAATTATGCCTGCTCCCTGCTCATCTGATGCTACGTTCGGAATCCTATTGGATGTTTGTTTTAATGCACTTACAACCTGTTGAGGAGTAAGCCCTGGGTTTTGCTGAAGTTTTAAGGCAATTGCTCCTGAAACATGGGGTGCTGCCATACTCGTACCATGCAAATACGCGTAAGCTGAATTAAGGTAAGTTGAATAGATACTCACTCCAGGTGCAGCAACATCAACCTCAGGCCCTCGACTACTAAATGAAGCAATCATATCATTTTCATCTGTTGCAGCAACCGAAACCACTTCATCGAATTTCGCTGGGTAATTTATCGTATTTAATCCTGGGCCATTGTTACCGGCTGCAGCTACCATTATTAGGCCACTAATGGACGCTTTCTTTATTGCTTCGTGAAATGATTTACTGTATGAGCGTACTTCAATACTCATGTTTGCAATGTGCATGTGGTTCTCAACACACCATTGAATAGCCTCAATAACGTTAGATATTTTACCATGACCCATGCTGTCCAATGTTTTTATCGCATAAAGTTCGGCATTATAAGCTGAGCCCACTACCCCAATACTATTATTACTAGCCGAAATGATACCGGCTACGTGGGTACCATGGCCATAATCATCATCGGCAGTTTTCTTGTGATTAATAGTATTAAAACCTCCCTTTATATTTGCGGCCAAGTCAGGGTGGTCAAGGTCAATGCCGCTATCTATTACTGCAATTTTAACGCCATAACCTGTTGAGACCGTCCACACTAGATCAGCATCAACCCGGTCGATTCCCCATGGCAGCGCCTGCTCAGGGTTAACATCAATCTGGCTTTCGCAGGTGGATACATCTAAATCATCCTCAATGCGAAGTATTCCAGGCTCCTTAGCTAAGCGCTCTCTGGCTTTAGCTGGCAACATTGCTACAGTAGCATTAATTATGTCTAGATGTTTTACCACCCGGCCATATTTGGCTACTATAGGATCTTGCTTTTTGGCCTGTATCTTGCTATCAAATATTATTATTTTTCTTTCACAATCTCTGCTCTCAGAAGCCCCAGCTGAAGTTACTAGTAAAATAACGCAAAATACAACGGTTACGACAGAAATTATCTGCTTTCGCATCTTGATTCTCCTTATGTCAGAAATTCTGAGCTAACTCTAGGTTCAGGCCTCAATGATATTCACCATGCTAAAAATTATTTCTCAGCGGAGCTTGGCCTAGCTGAACCGCTTTTTTGGCTCTAGGTAAGATTTAAGCTTCGCTAGTGGTTGTTTTCATAGCTATAAGAAGCCTTGGCATGATAAGCACTTCAAATGATATGGCACAAAATGCAATATAGAAAAGAACGGCAGCAGCTAAGCAGAAGTAGCAATAATCATCTGCCGAGTAAAACTGAATCACTTGAAGATAGGAAGCAAGGCTTGCGAATACAGCCGATAGTATAAACAGTAGAAGCTTGAGTCCTTTACGAAAGCTAGTAGCTATATATAGCCCTGCTAATACAAGAGACGCAAATGCGCCTACTGAAGCAATATATATGCCATTAATTTCAAAAGAGCTTAGATCATTACATGATGGGCAGGCATCCCCATTGTATTTGAGCCACGCTGTATATACAAGCAGCAAAGCATTAATCAATAAGAGAGCTGGCGTTATTCTACTAAACCTAGATAGTTTCATGGCGGGTCTCCTTGCTAAGCTGTAACCTATCTTACGAATCATATGTTACTTCCAAGTCCCATAGCCATCCCTAGGTAGGACAAAGCCTCGCGGGATATCTGGCAGCAGCTGTTTCTGTGTACTAATATTGTCTTTGTAAATGGTTAATTTACTTTTCTGTGAATCCAGATGAATTTTTCCTACGCACTTATCGTTCTCTATGGCCCAAACCCATTGGTCGTAAAAGCCAGGGAGCGCCATGACCAAAATATCGCCGTAAGCTCCAAATACTGGGTGGACTGGGACATCGACGATCCTTTCTTGAATCATTTTGATTTGCTCATTAACAGGCTTATAGGGGGTAAGTTTCATTGGTTTATGTCTAAGGTCTAACACCATTACCAATCCACCGCAAGCGTCAATAAAAACCTTGTTACCAAGCTTAACTAAATCGGATCCCCCGCCCGCGATAAAACTGCAGTACTCACCTTTGATGTTGTCCCAGTGCACGCTTTTACCATTTACATTTCCAAGGATTAGACTGCCCTTAATTGCGCCAGATTCCTTTTTAGAATAATGATCATAACTTACGAGCACGCTGTAATTATCGGGTGTACCATACACGAGTAGCGGTTGTACGCCAATAGGGTCATGAGGAAGCTTTGCCACAAGGACTCTTTTTTCGACATGATTTGCTTTTCTTATCTCTACTATAATCCGAACAGCTTTAGGGTTAGAATTTGTTGTCAGAGAGTTGCCGCTTGTAGCACGCTCCCAGTAAGCCGTCATAATATTATGAGCATCTTGCGCCTTATAGACAACTAATGATGAAGCGCTCGACTTTACCTCTACCTTTTCAAGCTTAAAATCTTGTGATGACCCATTTCTTATAGAGCCTGACCGTAAAGCATCAGTAGTACAAACTAGAGCCGAATTATCTCCTGCCCATACTAATTTTGCCCCCTGAAGCCCCTGGACATGATCTTCCAGTAATGTAGGTTTGTTACCTAGCGAAATGCTGCCCTTATTTAGATCCCATGTCGCTAGCACGAGTTTCTGCTTATCAAGGTCACCTTCCTTGCCTTGCTGGTCAGCAAGGTATAACATAAGTGGGACTTTCCCTAATGTTTGTTTCTCTGGATCGGAAGCTTTTGTCATGCCATCAAAACCACAGCCTGCAATAAGCATTAGCGCTGTCACGAACAGTAATCCTATAAACCATTTTCTTAACATTTCTCAAACCCTTCACTAGCCGAGCAAACAGTCCGTTAGGTCGCCACTTATCAACGGCGACCTAACAATTAACACTATGCAACCATTGCTAACAATACAAAGTTAAGATTACTCCTTGAATATATCTCATATCGTTAGCGAGTACTAGGCATTTTGTTCAATGTTATCCTAGTATACGTTCGATGGTATTTTGAAATATTGCACGTATGTAGCGCCGTTCCACACTTTTTGCTTCCGATCACTTGTATGTGCGCTGTAAAACCGTGTTGTACCGTCGTTACTTACCATCATCATAACGTGATAATAGTCTCTACTACCGCCTGAGAGAGGCGTATATAGCTCGAATGGATACCCGGCAACACACTCATTAATGTTATTATTCGTTGCGAATAGCCAGTTATCGTTTAGAACCATGTAGGTTGTAAGATAATCACAATTTATCCAGCAGCTGAGGTATGGTGTCCATGACCCACCGGTTCGCGGAATACCAGCATAGTTGCAGGCTTGCGACACATAGTTTGCGCAATCATTACATTGATACCAGGTTGCATATGCTGCTAAATTGTAATAATTTTTGTCTTGCTTGGTTGAGTTACCGGATTGGCAGGCAAGGCTTGTATTTGAAGTATAAGTGTTTGCATAGTCCCTGGCCATCAACCGGTAATATGTAGCTGTACTGCTAACTTTCTTGTCTTTCTCTGCTTCTTTTACAGTTGCGCTAATGGTATCATAGGCAGCTTTTTCTACTGCTTGCGGTGTAGGAATCTTATCATGGCTTATTGCCACATAATCTCCACCTAGAGGACCCTCAGAGTAGAACTTGATTGTGCCAGGTGTTAGTTTGCCGTTAGAGTCTAAAATTCCAACGACTTTAATACGCTCAAAGCAATCTTGATTGTTGGCAATATAGTCAGCAATATCATGCTGCCAAATCTCAACCTCTTTATTTGCTGCCCGAAGTTGTTTTGCAGAAAGCCTACCACTCTTTTCTTTCATGAAAGCAAGGCGACCCTTAACAGCTGGGGCCTCTTCCGCCTTTGCAAAGTTCAAGCGGAACTTCCTCTCGATATCAAATATCGCTGTAACTTCCGCGCCTGAACTCTCTTGACTAGATACAGTGATTGTAGTTTCAAGTAGCTTCCAATTTCTAAGCTGTGCATCTTTTTTAATGTAATCATTTAAGTGGCCTCGTAGCCCTTGGATAGTCTCAGCCGACAGGTTAGCGCTTTGGCTTACATCATCGGACGCGACATTAGCGATAGCCATACCGGCTAAGATGGGCATACTAAAGAGCACTAGCATTGTCGCTAATACGATTAGTGTACTAGAGAACCGACCCTTACTAAAATGCATACCTAAACTCCTCCTTTAATACATTGCTACGTATCTTATGTCTCTTGCCCATAGCTTTCGGACACTTACTAGCAATATTTACTAGCCTCCCCTCCCTTTTTATTAAGCCATTTGACCGTCCAGTAAAGTCCAATTGCTGAATAAAGGCCTGCATTAAGCTTGTGCTACTTTTGTATAGAAAAATACTGCTCTTACCTCACCTACTATATTGGCGTATTCATAGTCCTATATAACCAGACAATATCTGGGCAAACAACCCTTGAATGACCTAGTAATTCCTAGGTAACCCTGGTTATTTATGATTTATCTTGGGTGATAATATCAGCTAACTCGAAACGGTCGCTGACTTGAAGTTTTTTAAATATCTTTGAGCTGTGGAATTCCACAGTCTTCTTGGATATAGATAATTCCGAAGCGATCTGTTTATATGGAAGCCCTTTAACCAGGCGACTAAGAACTTGCTTTTCTCGACCTGTTAGCTTTGTAGATGCAACCTGCTTAATAATCGTCTCGTTGTCTATCATGCTCAAATCTTGAGGATTGATCTGCTTATCGTGCACAAAACCCCTCCTTTTAGTTTTTATGGACAACAAGAGCCTTACTTAATCCGGTCCCCCGCTAGAAGAAATAACGCTTACCAAAACGAAAACCAAATAATTTAGCGGTTGCTAGACTAGCATATATTAAATCATAAAATATGTTATATGTATAGCATATTTAACAATAATTATACGATTTTAATATGAGGGTATTGGAGTTATAGCTTAGTATTATGCTCTGTAAGTCTTTTGCCCATCGAGCTTGTCCTGAGTTTAATTGAAATTAAGAGGCGGGTTTTACTTGCACCGATCCTGCCGGATGGCAGGTACTGTAATCCTGGGGGGCGTTCATCCGTTTATGGCAATCAACGGAACGGCATAGAGATGCGCTCTTTATACGGTTTCAGAGACGGATGGCCAACCTTGTTATGGCAATACGCGCAGGACAACTTATTAAAGAAGCCTCAGTACATCCTCAAGAACCTCATGGATATCGCGCGACACCCCGGAAGCGCCGGTCGGCCTGTCCATAACGACAACCGGGATACCGAGATTGGCGGCGGCTTTTAGTTTTTCCGTAAATCCACCCGACACACCGCTTTCTTTCGTCACAACAACGTCGATACCCAACTCCTGCCAGAGCTTTAGATTATCCTCATAGCTAAAGGGGCCGATCCCTGTTATGATCCGGTCCTCAGTAAACCCAGCTTTAAGGCACTTGTTAACCGACACATCATCCGGCAGCACCCGTATGTACATCGTTTTGTTGTGCTGCTGGGCTATCTGCTGTGAAACCTGCGCGTTGTTGCTGCCTGTTGCGATAAATATCGTTTCTCCCAGCTCACATGCCTTTCTTACCGCTTCTTCATGGGTTGCTGTGTGATATACGTGTATAGCCATCCGTGTCCCCGCTCCTACTTCTATGCCTAGTTCAGCGGCGTTCTCTGCCGCTAGAGAACCCCTTTCAAGTCGAATATAAGTAGCGCCGGTAGCCTCACAAGCATCGTGGGCGTTCTCGCTGACTTCAAGGGCATAGGGATGCGTGGCATCAACGACCACCTTGATTGAGTTGTCTTTGATAAAAGCCTGCAGTTCGTCGCAGTTTAGTTTTCCGCTTCTATGC
>NZ_PFNG01000157.1:23697-25825 GCF_002791875.1 Candidatus Aquicultor secundus
CGCTTCTATGCGTTATAAGGGGGCTCTTGGGGATGAATTCCTCGGCAAAATCATAAACGGTGCTCACAATTGCCTGGATGTTTTTCTCTATTAATAGTTGTACGAGCCGGTTCGCCTCAGTGGTGCCGCCGAGGACCAGGATCATATCTTGTAGCCTCGTGGCGTAATCATCCGGCCGTCGGCCACATAGGTCTGGCTATTTCCTATGATAACGGTTGTATTCATATCAATGGGTAGATCGACGAATGAAGCCAGGTCGCTTATAAAATAGTTCTGTGCCCCGTTCGACTTGGCATACAGGCCGACCGGCGTTTTAGGGTTCCTGAATTGCATGAAGATATCTCGAGCGGTTATTATTTGCCAGTTGCGCTTTGTGCTCTTGGGGTTGTAGAGGGCCGTTACAAAATCGGCCGACGCGGCGCATCTCAACCGAGTTTCGATTTTCTCCCATGGGGTCAACAGGTCGCTGAGGCTTATCACCGCAAAGTCGTGCATAAGCGGCGCACCCAGAGCCGACGCAGCGGCGTTTACCGCGCTTACGCCGGGTAGTACCTCGATATCGATATCCTCGGAAGCGGCAAGCTCAAGAACGAGGCCGGCCATCCCGTAGATACCGGGATCGCCGCTGCTTACGAGGGCTACGAGCTTTCCTTCTTTTGCAAGCTCGATTGCCTTAGTACAGCGCTCGACTTCTTTGCGCATTCCGAATTGCAGTATTTCTTTTCCCTGAGCCAGCTCAGAGATAGTCTTTACGTAGCTTTTATATCCAACGACGGTATCGCATACCTGGAGCGCATCTCTTGCCCCAACCGTCATATCGGCCTCGTTGCCGGGGCCGATGCCTACTACTATTATTCCTCCTCTGCCAGAGCCACGGTTACCTTGCCGTAAACCGTTTTCGGAGCTATTAACGCTCCACCCTTCGAGGCCAGAATTGCCGCGGGTTCGCATACTCCTCCAGCACCTACCTTATCCATCACAAAATCTGATCTGCTTGGTGCGACCTCATCAAGCTCCACTGCAGGATACAAGGAAACCCCAACATTAAAATGTTCCGCTGCTTTAAACAGCGCTTCCTCTTCGCTTTTAATATCTATACTCGCTATCCCTTTAAGGTTATGAGCGTGAAGTCCTTCTTTTGCAAGAGATCCTCTGATTGCCTGTTTTATTTTTTCAGGGGTGATTTCCTTTTTGAAGCCGACGCCGGCAAAAACGCGCCGTGTTTTAAGAACGAGCGCCTTTTTGACCGTCTCGACCGGTTTATCCTCTACGACAACCACAATGTGGTCGTAATATTTGCTGTATTTCTTAAGCTGGCTCAGCGGCCGTACGCTGTATGAAGCTTTCGCCCTATCTCCCCAGCGGCCGAGCCCGATATCGGCGAATATGCACGCCGACTCGCCGCGAAGAATGCCTGAGGATACGCGTTTAAGCGCAGCGATATCCGTAGTTTTCAACCCCAAGTCCTTCATAAAGAGGTCGATGGCCGGCTTACCCGCGATGTCGGTCGCCGTCGTGATGACAGGCATCGCGCCGACCGCATCGGCGACTTTCCGCGCGAGATCGTTTGCACCACCGATATGACCCGATACAAGGCTTATCGAGTAAGAGCCGCCATCGTCGACCACAACTACGGCCGGGTCTACTGTTTTGTCCTTTAAGTGAGGGGCAAGCGCCCTTACGGCAATGCCGACAGCCGAGACAAAGACCATTGCGTCATACTTTTGAAAGACGTCTTTAACCAGCTCCATAAGCCAGGGTTTTTGGTCCTCTGCTTTAGGGGGCTCGAATATCTCAACCTCATCCTTCAGCTGTCCTTTTATCCGATCGGCGATTTTAACGCCGTTCTCGGTTACGGTAAGTACCGCAAGCTTCACGTTTCGTACCACCTTTAAGAAGATATTTTCACTTATATTGTTGCCTTATTCGACTATTCCAGAATATCACATATTTACTTGCAGCTGATAGCTTCGTAAATCTATGACTTAGGGTTCGTTAAGTGTCATTCTGAGCACCAGCAATTGTCATTATTAAGGAGCGATTAGCGAATGGTGAACGCCGGCAATTGTCATTCTGAGCAGGTCCTTCGCTATCGCTCAGGATAAACTCCGAATCTAGAGAACACTCA